>CAIYTT010000244.1 GCA_903929195.1 uncultured Bacteroidota bacterium | reverse complement strand
ATAAAAACTTATTTAGATATTCTATTTAAAAAAATATATATTAGTAAATATTTTTATATTACTATTCAACATTTTCTTCTTTTTCTATTTTCTCTTCAGTTGCACCACCAATATTAAATAATCTGTATGCAAGTTCTTTACTCGCTTCTTCTTCTTTTTGCCAATTAAAAGTTTGCTTTTTTACAATATAATTCCCCATTTTATCAATTACATAGTAGGATATTTCTTTTTTACCTCCTTTTGCAGAAAAAGTGATATAAACCTCGGGTGCAGGAATATCATTCTCGCTTATCCAATTAATATTCATTGAATGAAGCTTACTTAAAATTTCTTTATTATCGCCAAAAGTATGTAATTTCATATTCATTTGTATGCCTGAAAAAGGTACTAATTGCGGATATATAAGATATAGTTTGTATATCCATTGATTATATGCATATTTATCTTTTTTAATTAATGCACACTCAGCCTCTGCTTGATAAACACGAGCTATAAATAATTTTTCATATTCAATATCTATTTCAGGTGCCGATAATATTTTATCCAATATCTTTTTTGATTCATCGTATTTATTTTGTTGCATTTTTAATTTTGCAACAAACAATTCAAAGTATTTGTTTATATATTTTCTTTTATCTGTTTCTGACTCTTTTTGAAAACGGTCTATAAAAAAACGGGTGCTAAAATCATGAATTAAATACCAAATCTCATCCCAAGAAACCGTACTCTCATTTGAAAATAATTTGTATATCACTCTATCTCTTTCAGGGTTTAGTGCAAATTGATTAATAATAAGAAACTGTTGCATATATATCTCTCCTTTTAATTTAGACATATTTAGCATTAATGATGGGTTTAAGAACCAGTTTTTATTCTCAAATTTTTGCATTTCCAATTCCTGTTCTTTATTAATAAGTTTAAGTAGTTGTATGCTGAAATCGTAATGACTTTGCCCTAAGGTGGTACCTATATGTAATTCTTTAAACTCCGCTGCTTTTGTTATAAAACGTTGTGCCTCATTTATTTGTCCATCATAAAGCATACAACGAGCTAAAGCAATATTATACCAACCGAAACCCGGAGTAGAACCGGCAGCCTTAATCATATTTTTAGATAACTCTATACCCTTCTTCGTCTTTCCTTTATAAATATCTAATATACTCGTATAATAAGCCCATTCTTGTAATCGTTTATCGCCCGCATCCATAGTTGATGCAATATTGTATTCATGTTCTGCGGTTGCAAAATCGCCACATACTACCCTAAAAGTAGCGTAATTATTATGTGGTAATCTACCTTGGTATCGCATTAAATCAAAATAGTATTGTGCTGAATCAATGTTAAAAGAATAACTGTAAAGAATGTTTTTGTAATGATAAACACTCATTTTTTCTGCTTCTTCTTTACTTGGGTCTATATTCTTATTTAAATGTCTATTTTTTTCAATACTTAATAATGCCGAGTCTAAATAACTATTTGCAAGCTTTTCATTTTCTTCTATCGTATTTTTTAGGAAATAATATTTATTAGATGTATAAAAACGATTTCTATGTACGGTCCATGCCATGTAATTATAGCTATCCATATAAAATTGGAATTGGAATTTCCATTTTAAAGTTCTTCGTAATAAAGTAAATACCTTATCGGGTTGGTCTGTATTGCTATAACAGTTCATCAAATAATAGGCTATCATTGTATAATCTACCTGAAAAACATATACAGGATAGTATGTAAGTAAATTGTCTGACCGGGTAGCTAATGCTTTTGAATAATCATGTTCTAATAAATTAAGAGCTCTTTCTAATGGAATTGTAGCATTTTTATAACCAATATAATCTGCGGAGTGATTATATTTATAGGAGCCTTCAAATAACCAACCTACGTAGTAAGTACTGTCTATTCGCTTCAATTCTCTTGACCTTACCAAAGCATCTTCGCCATTTACATCTTCGCTATTACGTTTAATATCTATAATATAGCGTTGTTCAGTTTTTTCGGGAGGGTGCGGTGGTCTTAGTTGTGGTGGTAAGTCTTGAGGTTTGGGCTTAGTTTGTTTTTTTTGTGCGAAGCAATCAATACTACATAAGCCTAAAATGAATAGAGCAATCGCAGTTATAAATTTTATTTTTATGATATTATTTATTGCCAAAGTAGTATTGAAGTATTTGCAAATATAAAAAAGCTGTTTATTATTTAATATATAAAAATTAAAAAAACTATGCAAATAATTTTAATTTAGCAAGTCTTTCTGTTTCTTTCAAAATAATTGCATCTAATGCCTTTTGCTTACCTTCTTTATTTCTGTAAATAAGTCTATGTTCTAAAACCCACCTTGCAATATCTTTTACATCGTCTTCAATAACATAAGTTCTTCCTTTTACTAGTGCATAAGCACGCAAACACTTTAAAAAAGCAATTCCGCTTCTGGTAGATGCACCTAATGTAATATCTTGATGTTCTCTTGTTTGTCTTACAATATTGCTTACTGCTCTAATTATTTCTTCGTGTAAATGTACTTCGTTCGTTTGCGCTTGTAACGATAGTATATCATTCATGCTTAATACCTGTTCTATATCAGTAAGATTACGGGCAATGGAAATATATTGTCTGTATATATCCATTTCGGTTTCAGCATCCACATAGCCAAAGTAAATTTTCATATAAAACCTATCTAATTGTGCTGCCGGTAACGGATAGGTTCCTTCCATTTCAATTGGGTTTTGTGTGGCAATTGAAAAGAAAAGCTTTTCAAGAATCATTGTCGTTTCACCAACAGTAATTTGCTGTTCTGCCATTGCCTCTAATAAGGCACTTTGCACTTTTGGTGATGCACGGTTTATTTCATCGGCAAGTAATATATTACAAAAAAGCGGACCTTTCTTAAAAACAAATTCTTTGTTATTGTCATCAAAAATATGCGTACCAATTAAATCCATTGGTAATAAATCCGGTGTGAACTGTATTCTTTTAAAAACTACGTGTTCCCCCTCTTTTTCGCCACTAATACATTGTGCTAATGTACGAGCCAAAACTGTTTTGCCGGTACCGGGATTATCTTCCATCAAAATGTGTCCACCGGCTAATAGACAAGTAATCACCAATTCAATTTGTTTTCTTTTTCCCCTAATTACCTTTTCAATATTTAAAATTAAGTGCTGTATGGCTACTGTTGCATCAATATTACCGGATTCCGAAACAGGGTATATCATAAATTCAATTCTTTATACAATTATAGTGATATTTCCCTTAGCAGACTTATTTTAGATAATAATTTTTTGTGAAAAAACAGAAAGCACTATATATTATTGGGCTCTACCACCTAATGACCTGTTTCTATCAGGGTCAACAAATTCATCATATATGGTTGATTCGCCAATAAAATAGCGCAAACCAATACTTACCCCGTAAGTAGTATTCACATTTGTATATATAGTATTACTTATTGATGAATAAAAACTGCCTGTTTTATCTATTATTTGATAATTTTTTGGGGTCGCATTTTGTATTGTTTGATATGAAAAATAGCCACCCAAACTTAAATAAGTTCTGCCTGAAAGATAAAGATTTACTGCCGGACGAAAAAAGTACCCTATAGAACCGGTATTAAATGAAACAACATCCGATTCGCCCTTCGGTTTCATTTTCAAAGCCACATTATAACCAATAGCACTTAAACTATCGAATGTTTTCTGTATATTAATATTTTTATTGTGATTTTCATATTGACGAATTGTAATCAACCAATCATTAGAAGAAGGTGTTGGCGAATTGTCATATACAGCTTTATGTTCATTTTTACCTGTATTAATATAATTGTAAATAGCTTCGTAATTAAAGGAAGCATTTGAATTAAATCCATATTGCAATTGCATATTAATTATTACACCGGCATCAACACTAATACCAAGTTTCTTTTTTATTCTTTGCTTGTATTTCAGCATTACAGGGATGTTAATATTTGAAATTTGCAATACCTCTGTAATTGGTGCAGCCGTAGAAACTAATTGTCTGAATGTCTCTCTATTTTTATCTGTTGCTTGAAACTCAGTATGGAATGTATCTAATGTAGCATTACTATTTTGTATTTGATACCATACTCCACCGCCAATACCCAAAACGTGTCTTTCGCCAAAAAAGTAACCTATTTGAGCATCATAACCTTTTGTAAAACCATTGGTAAGTTTAATTTGGCTAAATTTTGTATTTAAGGAGTTAGGATAGTATGCAATAAAATTTGTTGTAGGACTTTGGGTCGCAATACCAAGAGGTATATTAAAATCAAACACCCATTTAGTTGCAAAATAGCTTTCACCACGCACTTGCCCATTGCTATTTATACCAAAAAAACTACTCAAAAGAACAATAAATATGATAGTTATATGTTTCATGTGTTTTATGTGTAGTTAAATAAATCATTTCAAAAAAAAATTTATTTGCAAATTTTAGAAATAAATATTTATAGATTTTTTGCAAAAAACTATTTGATTTATGTGTATTTTATTTTACTATAAAGGTACAACCTTTTTTAATTTTAATTAAAATATTTGTTTT
>CAIYTT010000243.1 GCA_903929195.1 uncultured Bacteroidota bacterium | reverse complement strand
TAATTTTTTATTTTTATTTTGATATATTGTTATAGCTTATTATATTAATTATTTTTAGTAATTTAATCTAAAAGATTTCTCTATTTTAATCAATTTTTATACTTTTAACCAAAATTTTTAAACAATGGCAATTAAAATTACAGAAGATTGTATCAATTGTGGCGCATGTGAGCCTGAATGTCCTAATGGAGCCATATTTGCTGGCGGTGATGAGTGGCGTTTTTCATATAAAACATCCTTATCAGGCACATTTGTTGGCAAAAGTGGTTTCTCATCCGATGCTGATGCCGGTAATGAAGCGGTATCAAACGATATCTATTATATCGTTACAGATAAATGCACAGAATGTGTAGGTTTTCATGAAGAACCTCAATGTGCATCCGTATGCCCTGTTGATTGTTGTCTTCCTGATGAAGATAATGTAGAATCAAAAGAAGAGCTTAGTGCTAAAAAAGAAACATTGCACCCTTAATTTTAACTTAGAAACAAAAAATGGAAATAATAGAAAATAATGTTGTTAACCATACACCTATTATTGAAGCTGAAAGTATAGTAATTAGATTTTCAGGTGATTCGGGTGATGGTATGCAGTTAACAGGTAATCAATTTACCGATACAGCTGCATTTGTAGGTAACGATTTAAGCACTTTCCCCGATTTCCCTGCTGAAATACGTGCCCCAATCGGTACTACTGCCGGTGTTTCCGGCTTTCAGGTACATTTTGGCAGTAAAGAAATCTTTACTCCGGGCGATGAATTCGATGTTTTAGTTGCAATGAATTCAGCCGCATTAAAAGTGGATTTGCCAAGATTAAAAAAAGGTGGAATCATTATTACAAATATTGCCGGTTTCGATAAGAAAAATCTCAGCTTAGCTGGTTATGCTGATGGTATCAACCCGCTAGAAGATGGTTCTTTAAATGATTATACCGTACATAAAATAGATGTAACTAAACTTACTAAAGAATGTTTGGCAGGTACAGGTTTGGGTATGAAGGAAATAGAAAGATCTAAAAACATGTTCGTTTTAGGTTTGCTATTCTGGATGTTTGATGAGCCGATGGACTATACCATAACTTTTATAAATGAAAAATTTGCAAAAAAGCAAGATATTGCCGATGCAAATATCAAAACATTAAAAGCCGGTTGGAACTTTGGAGACCATACAGAAATATTTGCTTCCCGCTTTAAAGTATCGCCTGCAAAATTACCTAAAGGCACATATAGAAATATTACAGGTAACCATGCTACCGCAATTGGTTTGGTTGCTGCGTCCGAGATTTCTGGCTTACCTTTGTTTTTAGGTTCTTACCCAATTACTCCGGCATCAGATGTATTGCACGAATTATCGAAATATAAAACAAGCAATGTAAAAACTTTTCAAGCTGAAGATGAAATTGCAGCTATTTGTTCGGCTATAGGAGCATCTTATGCAGGTGGCTTTGGTGTTACTACAACTTCAGGTCCCGGCATGTCTCTTAAAACAGAAGCAATAGGCTTAGCTACAATATTAGAAATACCTTTATTAATTGTAAATATTCAGCGTGGAGGACCATCAACCGGTTTGCCAACAAAAACAGAACAGTCTGACTTATTGCAAGCAATGTATGGCAGGCATGGAGAAGGCCCAATACCTGTAATTGCAGCTTCTTCTCCGGCAGATTGTTTTAATACAATTATTGAAGGCAGTAGAATAGCTATTGAACACATGACCCCCGTTATTGTACTTACTGATGGGTATATTGCAAATGGTTCAGAACCTTGGCGTTTCCCTACTGCAGACCAATTACCAAAAATAAATGTAAAATTTGTTACAGAAGCGAATGGACCGGATGGTACTTTCTTAGCTTACAAACGTGATGAAAAACTGGTACGTCCTTGGGTAAAACCGGGTACTAAAGGTTTAATGCATCGTATAGGTGGGCTTGAAAAACATGCTGATACCGGTAATGTGTCTTATGATGCCAAAAATCATGGTATTATGACAGAAATACGTGAAGCTAAAATTCAAAGAATTGCTGATTATATACCTCTTGCAAAAGTAGAATGTGGTAACGATAAAGGTAATTTATTAGTATTAGGTTGGGGTTCTACAGATGGTGCAATTAAAACAGTAGTTCACGAATTATTTAAAGAAGGGTATGATGTAGCACATTTGCATTTACGCTATTTAAATCCTTTCCCAAAAAATCTTGGTGAAATATTGAAAAACTATACCCAAGTATTAGTGCCAGAGATGAATTGCGGACAACTACTTAAATTAGTACGTGCTAAATATTTAGTAGATGCTATTCCATACAACAAAGTACAGGGTCAACCATTTACAACATCTGAATTGAAAAATAAAATTCTTGAATTACTAAAATAATTTTTATAATGTCAACAACAACAGAAACGGATGTTATGCCAAAACTAACCGCAAAAGATTTTGCTTCTAATCAAGAAGTAAAGTGGTGTCCCGGTTGTGGCGATTACTCCATCTTAAAACAAGTTCAAACGGTTTTCCCTGATTTTGGGATTCCTAAAGAAGATATCGTTTTTATTTCAGGAATAGGATGTGCTGCTAGATTTACATATTATATGGATACTTATGGTATGCATAGCATACATGGTAGAGCTGCTGCTATTGCATCGGGTGTAAAAACATTAAATCCACATCTTAGTGTATGGGTAGTTTCCGGCGATGGCGACGCCTTCTCTATAGGTGGAAATCACTTTATTCACTTAATGCGTAAAAACTTTGATTTGAATTATTTGGTTTTTAATAATCAAATTTATGGTTTAACAAAAGGACAATATTCCCCAACATCAGAAAAAGGTAAAGTTGCTAAATCAACACCTTATGGTTCGGTTGAGGAGCCATTTAATCCGGCTGAATTAGCATTGGGAGCAAAAAGTACTTTTGTATCACGTTCTTTAGATAGGGACCCAAAACACATGCAAATGGTATTGAAACGAGCAAATGAACATAAAGGAACTTCATTTGTAGAAATATATCAAAACTGCCCTGTATTTAATGACGGTACTTATTTTGCTTTTTCAGAAAAAGAAACAAAAAAAGAGCAAGCAATATTTGTAGAACAGGGTAAACCATTGGTTTTTGGCGCTACTGAAGACAAGGGAATAAAATTTGATGGCTTACATCCAATTATAGTTAATCTTAATGAAACCGGGGTATCAGTAAATGATTTATGGATACACGATGAAAAAGATAAAACAAAAGCAAGCATTTTAACTCGTTTTGCTGATAATGAATTTAAAGGGGAATCTTTCCCGCGTCCGTTTGGTGTTTTTTATCAAGAAGAACGCTCTACTTGCGAAGAAGCAATAGAAAATCAAATTAAAGAATTGACAGCTCGTAAAGGCAAGCCTTCATTAGATAAAATTCTTTCAGGCGATAAAACTTGGACAATATTATAAGTACATTTGTTTTTTATGTTCAATACAAAAGGGGCTTCTTATTAAAGAAGCCCCTTTTGTATTGAACATACTTTTTATATATGTATTGTGGTTCTTTATACCAACATTGTAACCGGATTTTCCAAATATCCTTTTAATGTTTGTAAGAAACGAGAGCCAACTGCACCATCAACAACTCTATGGTCGCAACTTAGTGTTAGTTTAAGTATTTGTTTAACTACAATCACATTATTTTCAACAACCGGTGTAGGTGCTATTTTGCCAACAGCCAAAATACAACTGTCAGGCGGATTGATGATTGCAGTAAACTCATCAATATCCATCATTCCCAAATTCGAAATTGTAAATGTATTACCGGTAAATTCTTGTGGTTGTATTTTCTTTGTTCTTGCTTTTTCTATTAATGTTGCTGCTTCGTTAGCTATTTGAGACAATGATTTTTGGTCTGCAAATTTTACAACCGGTACAATTAAACCTTCTTCTACTGCTACTGCCGTACCAATATGAATATGATTGTTTTGTCTTATAAAATCACCCATCCAAGAACTGTTTACTGCCGGATGCTTGCGTAAAGTCATTGCACAGGCTTTAATAATTAAATCATTAAAAGAAATTTTTACAGGCGAAATAGTATTAAAACTCTTACGTGCTTCCATTGCATTATCCATACTAACACTAATGCGCAAATAAAAATGGGGGGCACTAAATTTACTTTCTGCCAAACGCTGTGCTATTATCCTACGCATTTGTGTTATTGGCACATCAGTATGTCCTTCTTCACCGGCAGCCATAAATGGCATTACACTATTTTTTGTTTCAATTATTTTGTTTCCGGTTGCTATTGGTGCAGTAATTGCCGGTTCAAAACTATCTACATCCCGTTTTATTATTCTTCCATTATCACCACTACCTTTAATATTATGTATATCTACACCTTTCTCTAAAGCTAATTTTTTAGCTAAAGGGGAAGCTAAAATACGACCACCGGCTTCCGAATGTGTTGGTTCTTCAACTATAGTTACTTCAATCTCTTTTGTAGCAGGTGCATCTAATGGCAATGAGCTTTGTTTTGCTGGACTATTCCCACCTTTTTCGGCACTAAGAATTGCTTCAAAATCCTCACCGGGTTTACCAATAATTGCCATAATGCCGTTTACAGGTACACCTTTTCCTTTTTCTACACCTATATATAGCAATGTGCCATTTACATAGGGCATTACTTCCATTGTTGCTTTATCTGTTTCCACATCAGCAATAATGTCATCTTCTTTAACTGTATCGCCAATTTTTTTATGCCATTCAGCTATTACACCTTCTTTCATCGTGTCGCTCAATAAGGGCATGCGTACTACTTCAGCCATAATGTGATTATCTAATTATTTAAAAAACCAAAAGTAAGAAATTTTAGTTCTAAATGAATTTTTGTTACTTTTAATTTCTATAATTTAGTATTTATAAAAATACTAAATTATAGTTTGTTTCAACAATCCATTTATTTTAGTTCGTAATCACCTATCACAAATTTGGGGTTCGTGCTTCCGGCTAATAATTGTTGTTGGGCAACACCTATAAATTCATCTCCCTTTTTTAAACCGGGATACGGCACTTTTATATCTTTAAATATGTTTTTTGTATTCGATAAGGTATAGGTAAATCTCATTTCCATAATCTCGCCTATTTTTAATGGTATTGTTATACCCGAACCTGTAGCTGTAACATCCATAATTTTTACCATTGCTAAGCAGGGGTATTGGCTACATATATCTTTTGTGTCGTTGCTTGCAATCTTTTTAATTTTTACAACTTTACCTATAATTTTATAAGTACCGGGAGTTGCTTCGCTTGTGTTAATTCTATGTGTTTTTTGGGTCTGCTTTTCGTTAGTTTTACATGCCAAAAAAATCAAAAAAATAAATAATAAAAGAAATTTTTTATTCATAAAAATTGTTTAATAATTATTTTATTTTTTTATCTATTTTCTGTATTACTTTTTCTATCCTTGCTCTTTTAGTTTCTGTTTCCACATCTGCTAATCTTGATGTCAGTATATTCAAAAACTGTTTTTTATTTTCTGTTGTAATAAATGGCATTGTTTGTTCGGCATATTTGGGCAATTGGTTGGGGAAAGCAACTTTTAGTTGGTCGAGAAGCAAAATAAAAGCATCGGCAGCATACTCTTTTACATCGCATAAATGAATTAATATATTTAGTGCATGGTCTTTCGTAATTACAGAACCTTCATCTGCAATTTTTAAAATTTTGGACAAAGAATCATATACTAATTTTGGATGAAAAGGGGTTATTCTATCAATAGCTGTCATTGTACCCCATTGTAAACGATTATTTTTACTATCTAATAATGAAATAAACTCTTGTATATATGGTGAAATAAGTGATGGATTTTGTTCGCCAATTTCATAAAGTGTTTTTATTGCATCTCCTTGTAATCTTTTATTTTTGCCACTTAGTAATACTACTAATTCTTTAATAGCTTCTGTATCTTTAGTAGTAACTATTTGTTTTGCAAGTTCTTGATTAGGTACTTGGTCTATTCTATTTAAGGAAGAAGATAGTTTTTCTAGTACTGACATTTTTTTATTTTTTTGTAAAATTAGGATATTTTAGATTGTATTTTTGTAGTAATATCATTTAATGTATTGCTATAAGTTGCAATTTCCTTTTTCAATGTCCTGAAGCTATTTACGGGCATATCATTGGAACTTATTTATGAGTCTGTAAAGCTGTAAGTCTATCAATTTTTATTTAAAATAAGTACATTTGATGTTTCATTAGCTATAATTTTCACTAAATATACTCCTGTCGACAACCCATCAGTTAACTTTATATTCTTACTGAACCTATTATTTGTTATTAATGCTTTTTCATTTAATATTTCTCTACCTATTAGGTCTGTAACAGTAATAACAACATTACCAAATGCACTTTTATATTTACCTGTAACTGTAAATTCTCCTTTTGTAGGATTGGGATAAACGGTATTTACATTGTCTGTATAAAAAAGTTCGCTACTGCTTAATGTAGATAAAGTGTCAACAAATTTTACTAAAAAACCTTGATTTGAAAAAGAACTTCCTCCACCAGAGGATTCAAAACTGCCGGGCGTTGCAATTTGTGTTGTACTTTTTGTGTCCCCTACCATATAAATACCTTTTCCATCAAAAGCAACTGCAATGCCTCTGTCTTCACTTGTGCCACCGTAATAGGTTGACCATTGTTGTATTCCGGCAGCATTATAAGATGCAAGGAAGGCATCTGTAGTTCCTCCGCCATAAGTGGTTTGCCAAGCTCCTGTAGATGCAATTCCACTTGTGCTGCTTGTATATCCGGTTATATATATAGCTGCACCCCTGTTTATTATTCTGCTATATTGTACGTCTTCATTTGCAGGACCGCCAAAATATGTACCCCATAAGCGAAAGCCGGTAATATCGTCAAATTTTACTAAAAAAGCATCATCCGCCGTTCCACTGCCTCGTAGCGGTTGATAGCAGCCGGCAGAAACGATACCTGAATCACTGTTTGTGCCGCCTAATAGATATAAGTTTCCATCAGCATCACACGAAATTCCTCCTATATTCTCCGAACCCTCGCCACCATAATAAGTGCTCCATAGTCTATGTCCTGAAGAATCAAATTTTACAAGAAAAGCATCAGATGCACCCCTTAATGTGCATTGATAACACCCTAAACTTGCTATACTATCGGTATCATTTGTCCATCCGCCAAGAAAAACATACAGACCATCATTACAGTTAACTCCCTGAAAATCTTGATGTCTTCCATGACCACCATAATAGGTTCCCCAATTTTTTCTTCCTGAAGAATCGTATTGTATTAAATAACAATCAACAGTTGTATCCATTCCTTCCACTTTTCTTGGTTTAAAGCTTCCGGGCGTAGCTACATTGTCTGTATCATCGGTAGCACCCGATACATATACATGATTAAAAAGGTCGCAAGAAAGAGATGCAATTTCCAAATCGAAAGTAGCACCTACAGAACCACCAACATAAGTAGCCCAAATTCTGTTACCCGATGAATTAAATTTTGCTAAAAAACCACTCCACATACCGCCTACAAACGAAGGTTCTGCACTACCCACAGTTGAAATACTATCTATGCTGTTTGTTGAACCACCTAAATAAATAAATCCATTATGGTCGCAAGATAAAGCACTTGCCCAGTCGCCCCTTGAACCACCGAAATAGGTAGCCCATAATCTATTACCCGATGAATCAAATTTCATCAAAAACGCATCTGCATCGCCACCAATTGTAGATTGATAGCTACCTGTAGTTGCTATTGTAAATGCAGTTGCCGCATAAGTTAACCCACATGCATATATTTTTGCAGTATCATCGCTTGTTACAGCATAAAAGGAAGTAGTAGTGCCGGTTGGTCCATAGTAGGTAGCCCATTCTACAATTGGGTCTATTACTAAACTATTTGCAGCATTAATTTTATAAGTAATAATATTGTCTTCAATAGCATACTTTGAATCTAACATCATACCGTTTGTATTATAGCAAATAGGTGCATGTTCGGTAATACTACCTAAAGGTGTAGTAGCAGTTATACTACCGTCTTTATTTGTTTGTAAGCTTGTTTGTCCATTATATTTAATTTTAATTTGCGATACATCTGCATTAGCTCCTGCTATAAATTCTTGTTCTAATTTGTTATTATTTATACATAAAACCCAATCAATATCGGGATAAACATTTTTATAAGTAATTTTATTGAATGAATGAGACGTTATTCCATTTGTTTGAAAACCGGGTAAATAATAATTTTCAAAATAGGGTTGTTCTTCACTTGTGATAATTTCAACACATTTATTTGCATTAAGTAATTCCACATCCATTCTATAAGCATCAAAATTTGATGTTAGGCTATTGGATTCTTTTTTTATAGGATTTATATTATTAATTGACATTTCATAACTGCAATTTTCTTTTTTATAGAATTGATAATGGACTTCGGAATTCCCAATAAAAATTAAAATACCCTCTGCTTGTATAGCGTATTGTATATCTGTTCTTATGTATCCATTTTGGTCTTTTATTTGTCCCTTATTTTCTAAAAAATACAATTTTTCATTAATGTGAATATTGTTTGTTTTACTAAATGAAAAAACATCAATGGGAAAAAAGGATATAAAAATATAAAATAAAATAAATAATATACTGAATTTTTTATAAACTATCATACAAATCAACTTTTTACCTATCGCAAAGATAACATATTTATTATTTTATAAAAATTTATTTATGACGATACACACTTTTTTTTATGAATAAATGTTAATTGTTCATCATTTTAAAAAAAAATCTTTAATTTTGTATTATTACCTTCAAATTTAAATTTTGCTTATGAAAAAAAATTACTTTTTTGCATTTTTGTTAAGCAGTATATTAATAGCAAATGGTGTTTCAGGTCAATACCGATATTTGGCGAGTGGCTACGATAGCCAAGGTTTGCCTACAAATTTGTTGACACCTGATACAATTTCGGCAGGATTACTTACACGTATTCATACATCATTGCCCGAATTGGTATCGGTACCTGCATGTTTCCCACAGTATCTTGCTGATTCTGTTCCTACAGTGTTGCATCTTAGAGATTCTTGCCAGCTTTTTCTTACTTATATTGGTCAAGGTGGCTGGTACGAAAACGTTCTTGGTTTTTATACATTCCCTTGGGGGCATCAACCGGATACAATAAGAGATACAAATTTTCTAATAATTTTTCCAAACTGTGCAATGCCCGGTCGTGGTGGTGAATTAACTGCCGGTAGTAGGGTTTCTCTCGGCACGTTTCCTGCTAATACAGGTATTGGTTTTGTATGTATTGGCAATGGCTGGAACAGTGGTTCGGTAACACCCGGTTATGAGACCTACTATTCTAACTCCAGTCTTAATCCTGAACTGGATAGTTTACATAGAAGACATATTACCGCTTTATACGACAGTACATCTAAATTAATCATTTGGGGTTTTGAAGACCGTTTTCGGAATTTTTCAGATACGAGTTGGATACATGGTGGAGCAAGTGACCAAGATTTCAATGACGTTTTATTTTATGTTAAAGCTTGTCATGACAGCAGTTTCGACCATACCGGTTTCCCTCCTACAATTAATCCGGGTGATAGTGTTGGTACAGGCTCCGGTGGTGGCTTAGAAAGTTCTAATCTTGGAGGTTTAGTTAGTAAAAGAGATTTTAATAGGATTAAAAACAGTATAGATAAAAAAATAAATTACAAAAACACACCTTTATTTACACGAGAACCTGCTGCTAACGAAAAAAACAGTAGTATCTCAAGTGCATTAAGAAGATTAGTTCCAAGTACATTAGATTCTAATTCTACCATTCCGGTTATTACAACACCAACTGATATTCCTCAACTTACGATAGCAAAAGACGTATTAGCAGTAGATTACATCAGTAATCAACAAGCAAAAGCAGTAGTTTTAGCTATTGAAACTGTCAATAAGCCTTATAATCATACAAAATCTATTTGTGACAGATTTCGTGGTGCAACAGTTATTAATGTAGATACAATTGCAATACAAAGCTACAAATTTATTAAATTTACTGTTCTACAACCCGATGGTACTACTGAATACAGCATTACGTTTGATGCAGGCAAATCTGCAACAAGCAACACGTTTCATTTACAAAGTAAATGGCTTATTTCACAGTATTCCGGTGATGATTCTATATTCAGTTTTCAAGTTTGGGCAAATACCCCGGCGAGTGTAATTAAACTTACCAATAGCATATTAAATAACTTGAAGGCAATACTTCCTATTCAACAAATTGACTCTAATTTCAGTTTGCCGAAGGCATACATTGCACATGGACAAAGAAATAAATCAAATTTAAATATTGCAATTACAAATAATACTACTATTAGTAATGCTTATCTTTTATTAGAAGAAAATAAAAATGAAATGTCTGCTTTAGATACTTTGTATGTTCCATTAACATTAACAAACGGAAAGCTGAACAATACTTCTATCGTTATCAATGATGGTTATCAATATGAAGGACATTTATATTTAGACAGTGTTTTAGTAGATGATGTATATATGGCTGATGGTAATTGGGCTGTAGATTACGCCCATACTACTACTACGCTTAGCTATCAAACAATAAATGAGCCTACAAGAATTTATGCCGACAATGAATACCCTCTATATAGAAATATAGATGTAAGAGCAAACGGTACAGAAGATATTAGTGTTTATAAATTTATAACATCAGGTAGCGAACCAATCAATTTCTCTAATTACCATTCATTTAAATTCTTTACCGGATGCAATGGATTTGGTAGTGTTGAGGTAAAGCTAATAAAAGATGGTATAGTAAATTATGCCAACCAATATAAAACAACAATACCGTTAACACCTGGTGGAAATAATTTCAGTATCAGTTTTGATGAGTTTGCTTCTGATTCACTACAAACTCCATTCAATCCAAACGACTTAACTGCTGTTGTTTATACATTCCATTATAATGGTATTCAAACAGATATGCACTTTTTTGCAAGTGATTTAGCAATTTCAGAAGATGTTGTTTTAAGTTCAAAAGTAGATAATTCTAAATCACTATATATAACACCAAACCCTAACAACGGTGTTTTTAATTGTAGGTTTGGTAGTGATGCAAACAGAGATTTACAACTTAAAATTATGGATGTAACCGGTAGAGTAGTTTATCAAAAAGATATACAAGCTACAATAGGTGTTAATAACATACAGGTTGTTGTACCTGCAACGGAATTACCAAAAGTATCTATGCTTATTGTTTCACTTGGTAATAAAGATATGAAATATTCAAATGTCAAAATAACACTATCTAACAAATAGATTCGTTTTGTTGTTTCTAAAAGAGAAAGCGACTGTATGAAAACATAGTCGCTTTCTCTTTTTTTATTACAAAAGAAATAACGGATATAAATTAATATTTTTGCTTAAAATAAGTTTAATACTTTCAATGGCAGTACTGTTTCTTTATAAAATATCATTATCTATTTACAGTTTTGGAATACATTTTTTTTCTTTCTTTAATGCGAAAGCAAAAAAATTTATTAAAGGACGACAAAACTGGCTGCAAGAGATACAAGCATCAATTAAAACAAGCGAAAAACGTATTTGGATACATTGTGCATCAACCGGTGAATTTGAACAAGCCAAGCCAATTATTGAAGCATTAGGTGTTCAGTACAAAGATTATAAAATTGTAATCACTTTTTTCTCTCCCTCGGGCTACGAAGCACAGAAAAAAAATCATAAAAACGGGTATGTTTTTTATCTTCCAATGGATGGAAAAAAAAATGCAAAAAATTTCATATCACTTATAAAACCCTCTCTTGTACTATTTATTAAATACGAATTTTGGTACTATTACCTACATGAATTAAAAATAAATAAAATACCTACTTTACTTGTTTCAACGGCTTTTAGAAGGGAACAACCTTTTTTTAAATGGTATGGTCATTTTTTTAGACAAATGCTGTCGTGTTTTACTTATTTTTTTGTACAAGACAAAGAATCATTACAATTATTAAAAGAAATCGGTTTTGATAAAAATGTAATACTAAGTGGTGATACTCGTTATGACCGTGTACTTAATATTGCTTATCAAAGTAAAAATATACCTATAATTGAACGCTTTAAAGGTAAAAACAATCTAATTATAGGAGGTAGTACGTGGCCGGATGATGAAAATATGCTTTACAATTGTAAAAATATACTCCCTGCTAACTGGAAAATAATTATTGCTCCTCATGAATTTGGAAATGGACACTTAGATAAGATTTTGAAATTATTTGAAAATGAAGCTATTCTATATTCCTCTATTACAGAGAATATGGACTTGACGAATAATAAAATATTGATTATTGATAATATGGGTATGTTGTCAAGCATTTATTATTATTGCGATATTGCTTTTGTGGGTGGTGGTTTCTTAAAAGGTGGCATACATAATATACTTGAGCCGGCTGTATATGGATTACCAATTTTTTTTGGACCATATTACAAAAAATTTGTAGAAGCAAATGCTTTAGTTAATGCAAATTTTGCCTTTCCTATTAATAGTAGCATCGAATTTAATGATAAATTGAAGTTGTTTTTATTTGATGAAGAGAAATTAAATGAAATACATTTATCTTTAAAAGATTTTATGCAACAAAAAATTGGGGCAACAAATCTTATTGTAGAATATATTAATAAATATATATCATTGTGATTTTTATTTATTTGTTTTGAATTGTATATATTATATAAATATAAAAACAAATATTTTAATTA
>CAIYTT010000242.1 GCA_903929195.1 uncultured Bacteroidota bacterium | reverse complement strand
GTAACCGCAAGGAGCCGCCTAGGGTAAAACCGGTAACTGGGGCTAAGTCGTAACAAGGTAGCCGTACCGGAAGGTGCGGCTGGAATACCTCCTTTTTAGAGCTTATACCTGCTCGCTGTCGCTTTTTTTCCCGTCTTTTAAATTATTTTTACCCAACCCCGGTAGCAAGTTTTCCAAGGGGAAGCCTATATCAGGGTTGGGTTTTTTGTTCTTTTTTTATTGCTCTCATGCCGAGGGGCGTAACGAGGCTAAAACTTTAGTCAAGCAAAGTTCCGAACCTTGCTTGTGGCATTAGTCTATTTAGTCTCTTAGCTCAGTTGGTTAGAGCGCTACACTGATAATGTAGAGGTCTCCAGTTCAAATCTGGAAGGGACTACTTTTAATAAATAGTAATTATCAAGTAGATAATGAATAATGGGGGGTTAGCTCAGCTGGCTAGAGCATCTGCCTTGCACGCAGAGGGTCATCGGTTCGACTCCGATATCCTCCACTCCAAAAAATACCTTTGCAAAAGGTAAACATAACTTTAAATCGCCTTCGGGCGATTTTTTGTGTTTTATAATAATGCAATTATTATCTATCCAAATTCAAATTTATATCAATCATCCTTTTCATAAATAATTAATATTATTAAGATTCAAATTTTGTATTTTTGCTTTAGTAGCATTTATGCAACTTTCAGAACTTGATTTAAATAAAACATACAGTTATGCCGATTATTATAATTGGACGTTTGAAGACCGTGTTGAATTAATTAATGGGAAAGTTTATCAAATGGTGTCAGTACCAAGTAGCCAACATCAAGAAATTTCTACGAATATTTCTAATTTGTTAAAAAAATTCTTAAATGGCAAAAAAATGTAAAATGTTATATGCGACTTTTGATGTTCGTCTTCCTAAAAAAGGAATTGATGATAAAAGTATTTTTACGGTATTGCAACCGGATATTTGTGTTATATGCGATTTAGGATAAATTGACAGGCTAGGTTGTATTAGGGCTCCCGATATTGTTGTAGAAATATTTAGCCCGGAAACAATTCAAAAGAAATTTAATAAAAAATATGATGTATATGAAGATGCCGGTATAACTGAATATTGGATTGTAAGACCGCAAAGCCAAACTGTACTTATTTATACACTTATTGAGGGTAAATATAAATCATCAAAAATATTGACAATCGTAGACATCATAATATCTACCGTTTTACCGGGATTTATATTAGATATAACTGAAATGTTTAAAGATATTGACCCTGAGGCATATTTAATTCCTTAATAAATAGAACATATTAAAGGTAATATAGTTTGTTTGTTATATGAATATAAATATAACACATTCTTCGAAATTCTGTAATATACTTTATATTGAAAGTTGGCAAATGAAATAACAAAATCTGATATTTACTTATGAAAAGTAGTATTATGTGTTCTTGTTTTGAAGAAGAAAAACATAAAAGTAGTAATATTATTTAGTACTTTTTGCTGACGAATTTATTGGTATAGTGTTTGAGGACAGAATATTTTCATTAAAACTTTTGTTTACATACCCAGCTAGCTACATATTTCACGAAGAACCTATTATACAAACCAATTTACCCAACACAGCAATCTCTTAGTAGAAGAAAAATGGAGATTATATAAGAATTAATGACACACAAGCGAATTGCTTGAGCATTTTAGGTCTAAGTATGACCCTTAAACCAGAATTGGGTCCTATTTTATACTCAAGCTTATTATTGAAAAATGTTTTAGTTATTTAGCAAGCCCTATTTAAGTAAATCCTATCACTTTTAAATTGTAACATTTGTATTTTTGTAAAAATAATTCAATGGCTAAAAAAATTACCTACCTACTTGGCGCGGGTGCAAGTGCCAATACTATCCCAGTTGTTGCATATTTCCCTGAAAGACTACTTGAGGTTAGAAAATACCTAGAATCAGTTTTGCCAACTGCATCTCACGAAATTAAACCGGCATTTACAATCCCGCAAGATTTGGTTGGAACGACAAATGCAATAATCTTGGAATTTAATTGGCTAATTTCAGAAGCAGAAAATTATTACACTATTGATACATTGGCGAAAAAATACTATCTAACTAAAAAACTCTCAGATTTAAAAAGGCTTAAAAAATGTCTAATGACCTATTTCACCCTTGAACAATATATTTTCATTGAAAATGCAAAAAGCGAAAAGTATAATTTCAAAAAAACGAAAATCGAAAAAAGGTATGGCAGTTTTATTGCATCAATTGCTCGGATCAAAAAACAAACTTACACAGATAGTATGCATTCAACTATAAATTCCGATGAAATTAATATTGAACTTAATAACTATATAAAAATATTATCATGGAACTATGATTTGCAATTTGAACTTAATTTGCAAAGGTTATATTTGGAAAAAACTATACATTTTGTGCAATCTATATTTCAAATATTCCCAAATAAAGACACTTATAATGAGACAAATAATCTAAGAATGGATTTAAGTAGATTTGCTATGGTAAAATTGAATGGCAATGCAATTTGGAATGAAAAAGAAATGTACCAGCCGCTTGTGTATACAAGAACTATTTTTGACAGCCATACTGCCGTCGATCAAAATGAAACATTGGCAAAGTATTTTTTATCTGAATATGCGAAACACCAATCATTTGATGAGCAATTGAAATGTTTTAATTTTGCTTGGGAGAATGACAAATACTTTAAAGATAAATACTATGGGCATAACGTAAACCTTGAGCGGGCAGAAAAAATTGCTTCCGAAACTGAAATATTAGTCGTTATTGGTTACTCCTTCCCAATTTTTAATCGTGAAATAGATAATATGTTGTTTCAGAAAATGACCAATCTTGAAAAAGTATATATACAGGATAAATACCCTGAAAGGATAAAATCTACAATTGTAAATGCTTTTAAAGTCTTACAAGACACAAAAGAATCAAAAAAAACGAAAGCTACAAACGACCTTAACGGTAATATTACAACTACAACAGAAATAAGCTATGTCCCAAAAGTTGAAATATTACTTGAACAATATACAGACCAGTTCGTAATTCCTTATGAATTAAATCAATAAAAATTTTATTATTGCATGTCTGCAATTAATATATTTACCCAAAACACCCCTATTTATGTATAATTCATTCAAAAAACCAAAAAAGGCGAGAACTTAGAATATCACTGAAACTGATATATTTCTATTTCAATTTCAAAACTGCCATATCAGGGTGTTCAGGATTAACAACTAATTCCTGTCTTGTAACTAAGACTACTACATCCATAGCTTCCATGGGAATTGTACCTAAGAGGGGTTCGGAGTCTCCGGGTAAAACAATTGCTTCGCAAGAGGTGCGTCTGTTTTTAAATCTTATTTCAACAGAACCAACAATATCAAATTCACCAACTTCGCTGTTTGCTAATTGAAATCTTTTTCTTTCAACTACAGGAAATTGCATCATTTCCTGTATGTTTTCATTAATTGCAAGCATCAATGAACCGGTATCAACAAACATATTGTTTAAATACATGCGTTTCACCTCATCTTGACCTATGAAAAACTTTTTTGCCATTTCAAGTTCAAATCCATTAATTAATTCTACATCAGCATATACTAAACCCATACTACTATTTTTACAAAGGTATTCAATTTTCAACTCTTTATGTTTCTTGTCTGTTATAAGGAGTACCACTACCACCAACAATAAACATAAAATAAGGTAGTTACTATTGCTTTAATAATTTCCTTACATCCGTATTATTAATAGTAATAAAATACATTCCGGTAGTTAGTGTTGATACATCAACCTGCACTATATCTGTATGATACTGATTGCTAAATACGGTTTGTCCTAATAGATTCGTAATGGTAAGAGAAGTTATTTTGTAAGCAGAGCTAATAGTTAATTCATTATAGGCAGGGTTGGGAAATAGTGTAATATTATTATTGTATTCTAGAATATTTATTCCGGCTTGGGGACCCAATTTCATTACAGTAGCAGGCCCATAAGCATAAGTACGGCTACCTTGGTCTGAGTATGCCACATAAGGTGTACCATAGGCATCAATTGCTAAAGTTGTATAATATACTTCACTATCCGAGAAGTTAGGATTACCTGCTGTAACCCAAGTACTGCCATTGTATTTCATTACATTGGCTTTTCCTCCGCTACTCCAATCCATGTAGGCAACATAAGGTAAGCCGCCTATAGGCGATATTGCTAAGGAGATGTAACCTACCTGTCCTACAGAGAAGCCGTAACTACCTACAGGCACCCAACCTGTGTCATTATATTTAACTACCGTTGCCCTGCCACCATTCATATAATCCATATAAGCAACATAGGGAGTATCACCTCTACCAATTGCAATAGAAGTAAAATCGGCATCAGCACCCGTAAAACCGGCAGTGCCAAGTGTTACCCAATTAGTTCCATTAAATTTCTTTATTACCGCTGCACTACTATACCCGGTATCTATATAGGCTACATAAGGAGTGCCGCTATGGTCTATAGCAATACTAGTATGATAAACTTCACCAGAAGAGAACCCTACATTACCCACATTTACCCAGTTGCTGCCATTAAATTTCATAACGCTTGCTTTCATACTATCACTAAAATCTTCATATACTACATACGGTGTACCCGCACTATCTATAGCTAATGATATACTTGCAACTTCCGCAGGCGAAAATCCAGGGCTCCCCACTGATACCCAGCTACTTCCGTTGTATTTCATTACCGATGCATTACCGCCATGGGCAAAATCGGAATATGCTACATAGAGTGTACCTGTACGGTTTATTGCTAAGGTTACAAAATAGGTATTTCCTGCTGAAAAGTCAGGCAAGCCTACATATACCCAACTCGAACCATTGTACTTCATAACGGAAACAGCATAATTATGTAGTGAATCGCAAAATGCAACATAAGGTGTTCCACTGTTATCAATAACTATACTGGTATATTCGGCTACCCCCGGCGAGAACCGTGGGCTGCCAAGAACTCCCCAAGTTTGTGCGAAGGAACATTCAGAATTAAACAATATAAAACATAGAATAAAACATAGAAATAATTTTTTCATAAAATTTTTTTATGTTGCGAAGGTAATTATTTCCTTTAAGAGTTCATTACATAATGTTAGTTCCCTTTCAATTTTAATTCACCGAATGCCAAACACATTTAGTTCGTGATTGCAAATTATTATATGTTTTATTTTATAAATATTTTTTTTGTGGGTAATATAAAAGTATCAGGGTGTTTTTTCACATTTCGCTCTCTAATGGTATCAGAGGCTCTATTCACATATATGGATGTGTTTGTTTCTGTTTTCAAACTATAAATACAAATTAGATTCAAATTTCATAGCTTTACACAAATATTTTTATGCAACTTTCCGACCTTAATTTAAATAATACATATAGTTATGCCGATTATTTAAAGTGGCAAATTGAAGAACGATTAGAACTCATTAAAGGAAAGATATTTAAGATGAGTGCTCCAAATCGTACCCATCAAGAATTATCTGGTTACTTATATCTAAAATTAGGTAATTATTTATATGATAAGAATTGTAAAGTTTATGCAGCACCATTTGATGTTCGTTTGCCTCGTAAATCGAAAGAGGATATAGATATAATTACGGTTGTTCAGCCGGATATATGTGTTATTTGCAATACAGCAATTCTTGATGCGAAGGGTTGTTTGGGTGCCCCGGATATTGTAATTGAAATTTTATCGCCAAGTAATAATGTAATTGAATTAAAAAACAAATATGAAATATATGAAGAGGCAGGTGTAAAAGAATATTGGGTAGTATCACCAATTGTGAGCACGTTTTTAGTATATACGTTGGAAAATAAAAAATATAAGGCTTCCAGATTAATGGTTGCAGGAGATATATTTAATTCATTAGCTTTAGAAGGTTTTTCATTAGATATTAATGATATGTTTGAAAGAGTGAGTTGAGTATTAAAAGTCTTATAATAGGGATTTGCTCATACATTTTATGTTCTATCTGTACCCAAATAATTAAAAATAAATTTATTCAAATATCATAGCGTAACAAAAAATTATTTTATGCAACTTTCCGACCTTGATTTAAATAAAACATATACTTATGCCGATTACTATAAATGGCAATTTGACGACCGTGTTGAATTAATTAATGGAAAAATTTATAAGTTAACACCAGGTCCCAGCTCTATACATCAAGAATTATCCGGGAATATGTATAATCCAATTAAAAATTACTTGCAAGGAAAAGAATGTAAAGTTTACTATGCACCTTTCGATGTACGCCTTCCTAAAAAAGATATAGATGATAAAAGCATATTTACAGTATTGCAACCGGATATTTGTGTAGTATGCGATATTGAAAAAATTGATAGGCGAGGTTGTATAGGTGCGCCTGATATTGTTGTAGAAGTACTTAGCCCCGGTAACAATTCGAAAGAAGTTAAAAAAAAATATGATGTTTATGAAGAGGCAGGAGTAAAAGAATATTGGATAGTTAGCCCTCAAAACCAAACTATAATTATTAATACATTAATTGACGGAAAATATAATCCATCAAGATTAATGACTACCGGAGACATTATAACATCAACAGTATTACCGGGATTTACATTAGATATATCTGAAATTTTTAAAGACATATCTATATTCGACTATTGAGATATCAATAAAAGTATATAGTATAAATATGTATCGAGTAACTTTGTAAATAAGAACAATCTATTTTTAAATATTTATAGACGGCAATTGTATTGTAATGTTAGTTCCTATACCTTCTTCACTCTTTAATTCTATTTTCCCATTTAATTTATTTACAGCATTTTTTACAAAATAAAGCCCTAAACCGGAACCACTTGAATTGGAGTTTCCGCGAAAAAACATTTCAAATACATTGTTTTTTAATGTATGTTTTATACCCACACCATTATCTGAAATATGTAGAATTACACCATCTTTTGTATCTGTAACATCTATTGTTACAGAGGAATCACTACGAGCATAATTTTGAAATTTAATAGTATTTTCAATAATATTTTGCAGTATTTGTGAAATAATATCAATATCGGAAAAGAATATTTTTTTATTGTGTATATTAGTTTTTATATTTAATCTATTAAAACCCTCTTCTTCTTTTAGTTTTTGTATGTTACTTTCAATTATTTTATTAAAATTTATTTCTGCCCTTTTTACGGCAGTTTCCTTCATAGACATAATTTTTATTAATATGGTTAATATTTTATTTAGTTTATTAGCAGTTTCGTCAATAGACTTTATGTATTCAATATCAACCTGATTTGTATTTTCACTAAGAGCTAAATTAATTAAGCCCATCATTGTAGCCAAAGGGCCACGTAAATCATGCGATGCTTTATAAACAAATGTGCTCAATTCATTGTTTGCCAATGTTAGCTTTTCTTGACTTAGCTTTAATTGGTCGTTCAGTTCCCTTGATTCTGTGAGCAACAATTCTGTTTTTGTTTTTCTACTTGCAAGGTCGAAAGTGATTGCAATATTTGTAGCAGTTTTTTCAATAAATTCTAATTGCAAGCTTGTAAATTCATTTATTGTGGCAATTTCTATTAAGCCTTTTAGTTCATTTTCAAATAAAAGAGGTACAAATAAAATGTTTTTTGGTATAGAAGAGCCTAAACCGGAGTTAATTTTAATATAATCATTTGGGATATTTTTTAGGGTAATCATTTTTTTCTCTATTGCAGCTTGTCCGGCAAGCCCTTCACCCAACAGAATCCTTGTAGTATAGGCATTATTTAACTCGAAAGCATACGTAGCTTTTAATTCTAAATAGGGTACATTTTTTATATTATCGTTAAATAAATAGAGTGCTCCTATACTTGCATTTAAGTATTCTGATATAAAAATGATTATTCCTGAATAAAATTCTTGTGTATTTTCATCATAATGTCTTAGTATTTCACTACCTTTTGCTATTCCTTCATTTATCCAATTACGTGCAGCATCTTCTTCAGCAGTTCTGTGTAAATTGTTTCTCATTTGTATTAATGCAATACCTAAAATATCTTTTTCGCCAAGCAATTTAAAATCAGATGAATAAATGCCATTACCTGTAAGAGAGGCAAATTCAGTTTTAAGTTTAATATTTTCTACCATCCCTTCTATTGCTTTTGCCATATCACCAATTTCATCACTTCGTTTTGTAAGTGTTACTTCCGGTAGTTCACCTTTTCCTAAAGTTGAAATAATTTCTTTTAAACTTAAAATAGGAATAACAATACTTCGTGAAGCTAAATAGGATGCCATAAAACCTACAATTATTATAATAAATAATATAGAAATCATTATAAATTCTAAATAATTGTATGAAATTTTTATGTTTTTTTCTAATGTATTTAAAGATGCATATTCAGAAGATAATATCTCATCTAAAGTGTATTGTATTTTTTCGGAAAAAGGTTTTAATTCAAAATCACAGATATGCATTGATAAATCAACTAATGAATCGCTATTGTAATTTTCGGGGGTTTCCAAGTTTTTCATTATTTTCCTTTGAAAAACAATTACATTATCAAAGTCAGTAATAAGATGAGTGAGTTTTTTTTGTTGCTTTTCATCAGTTGTTGCAGCGAAATTTTCTATTGTTTTTTTTAGTGCAGGATATTCTTGTTTTTGAATTATTAATAAACGTGCTTTTTCATCTTTATTGGCTATTCTTATCCAATTATCAATTAACTTATTTGATTCTTTGAAAAGTGCATCAAATCTTTGCAAATAAGTAATTGTTGGTAGATACTTATATGATATTTCATTGTATTTCAGTTTGTTTGCCTCCAACTGAAATATACTTATTATACTTGTTATACTTATAATTAAAAGTATAACAAAATAACCTTTTGTAATTCTTCTTGATATACCGGAATTGAAATTCACTTATATGTATTTTTATAAAAGGAGGATATTAAAATAGACATTACTTTTCGCTAAATACAATTTTTACTTTTAATTTATCTTCACTATTTAATGAATTCATATTTACATAGCCAATTGCACCAATATTATTTGCAACATATTCTATTATTTCAGCATCATTATTAAAAACAATGGGTGGCATTTCGGCATTCATATATTCTCTTTCGGTAAAATATCTGTTAAGGTCTTGCTCTGTCATATTTAATAACTTAGATAAAAATATTTTTTTTGTTTCTGATATATCTTTTCTATCAACAGGTATAATATTTTTGTTTATTCCCGGCCAACGTTTATTTAATTTTCGCAAGTAAGTAAGTTTTACCTCCGACTTTGTCATGGTATTTATTGTATTATTTTTATTTACGATAAGGGCTAATTCTATTTTATCATTTTGTCCCGAAAAAAATAGTAGAGGTAGAAAACAAATAAATAGCCAAGTGTTTATATTATTCATTATTGAAATAACTTTGTTATAAAAAAACAATTTCCATGCCAGAAAATAAAGTAAAATTATAAAATAAAAAAATATATGCCTGTTAAAATCCAAACGCAGTTTGGAAAAAAATACCGTCAGTAATAAAGGGGCCATCAAAATGATGTAGATATTCTAATTTAATTCTATTATAAGAAAAAATATCATAAGCAATACCGCATATCAAAACATTAAAATCAGGGCTATACACTTTTGTTAGTTGATTATTACCAATGTTTCTGAGTCCGTAATATGGGCCACCGTTTTCAGGTAGTGCAATATAATCATACCTAATATAAGGTGCAAATCTTCTATTCAATATTTTTTTATTTAGTGCTATTTCTGCTGAAATACAATTTAAATTTGTTGTAGTTTGGTTCGTGTTATTGAGATTATTCATTAGTACATAATTATATTCAAAAAGAATATCTATTTTTTTCCCTTTACGAACTAAATACGGATTAAAACCTGTTTCTTGTAGTACTATAGGTTGTGCTGTTGCAGATGTAATATCTATTACATCTCCATAGTTATTGACATTAAATGTATGTATTTGACTTGTATAGCCACTAAGCCCAAATCTGGTTTCATTTTCTTCACCAGTTGTATGCAGCTCTAATAATGATGTAAATTGGTATCCTAACTGATCTGAATTAAAAGGTTGGTCAGTAGGCGATGATGGTCTTGGCATTCCTGCACCAATAATATAGGTAATAGCTTTTCCTTCAGTTTCGTATATAGTACCGTAAGCGGCAACACCAACAAAATGACTTTGTATCAAACCGGATTTGTTCTCAACTGCTTGATAGATATGTGCAGAGTTTGATAACCATGCCCTTGAATAAAGGGCTCTATTTATATAACCAATTGGGGTAAAAATTAAACCACCTTGTATTCCGAAGTTTGCTGTTATTGTATAATCAATATAACACCTGTCAACTTCAAATTCCATATCGCCACCCGTTTTATTTCTTGAACCTTCAATATTTACTTCGGTTTGTATTTTTACATTATCATTTAAAAATACAGTATTTAGCAAATCTATGCCATGCACCATTAGTCCACGTCTTACATCGTAGGGATACTCGTTATCATTGTATTTTTTAAAAAGTGCATTATCTTGTTTGTTTGCCGGTGTGCCAAATGGTAAACCGGCCATTAAATCACCAAATCCGTTAAACTTTATTCTAACATTATTATCTTGTGCAAAGGAAAAAGAGGGTATTGAAAAAATGCTAATAATTGTTGCAAAATAAAAAATGTTATATATTTTCATGAAATTATTTTTTTATTTTGCAATATATAGTTTGTTTTCTTTTGTTTTCATAGAAAAAATTTATAGAGCTATACGAATGTCGTTTCTTATATAATTACATGTGTAAATCATATTTTTCATTTACTTTTGATTTAAATGACCGAATCATATCAAATAAAATTGCCTCAATTTGAAGGTCCATTCGACTTATTACTCTTTTTTATAGAAAGAGATGAGTTAGATATTTATAATATACCAATTACAACAATAACTAACGAATTTCTAAATTATATTTATACTCTTAAAATCCTAAATATAGAATTAGCAAGCGAATTTATATTGTTTATTTCTACCTTAATGCGTATAAAAGCTAAAATGCTTATACCCCGAAAAGAAATAGATGAAAATGGCAACGAAATAGACCCAAGAACAGAACTAGCTGATAAAATATTAGAATATAAACGTTTCAAAGAGGCGGCTACAGAGATGGCTTTGTTGGAGGCAGAAAGATTACAACAGGTAAAAAGGGGTAATATAAAAGAGGAAATAGATAATTTGACAACTGCTTATTCAGGGGGTACGGAAATACAGACTATTACAATGTATAAGCTATTGCAGGTATATGAAAAAGTAATAAAAAAATATAACGAACGCACTAACAAACCACAACATGTTGTTGTGAAATATAATTATACATTAGAAGGGCAACGTAGTTTTTTGCTGTCTTATTTCAGTAATATTAAGCAAGCTGGCTTCGAGCAGATTTTTGCCGATTGCACGAATAGAATTCAAGCTATATTTACGTTTTTAGCTATGTTAGAGCTTATACAACAAAACCATATAAGTATATTAACCGGTATTGGCAGAAACAATTTTATTATAGAACGGAATCCGGATTTGCAGGCTATTCAATAATATTTTTCTAAAACCTATTGGTCGGCAGATTATAAAAAAGGTTGTAACTTGCAAGTATAAATCAAATTATGTTTTTACAAGGTAAAAAGATTGTTTTGGGCGTTACCGGCAGTATAGCTGCCTATAAAATACCACATTTTGTAAGACTTTTAAAAAAAGAAGGGGCTGAAGTGAAGGTCATACTTACCAATTCGGCACAAGATTTTGTGAGTCCTTTGGCATTAGCAACGGTATCAAAAAATAATGTTTTGTGTACTATTAGTAACGCTGCTGTTTGGAATAATCATGTAGAACTTGGTTTATGGGCTGATGTTTTGCTTATTGCACCTTGCAGTGCTAATACATTAGCAAAATTTGCAAATGGTATCTGCGATAATTTGCTTACTGCTGTTTATTTATCGGCTAGGTGCACTGTATTTATTGCCCCGGCAATGGACGAGGATATGTGGAAACATCCGGCTACAAGAGCTAATATAGAAAAAGTAATGCAATATGGTAATAAAATAGTACCGGTAGGACGTGGTGAACTAGCAAGTGGTTTGATAGGCGAGGGGAGAATGGCAGAGCCGGAAGATATGCTTTATATGCTACAAGACTTTTTTGCAGATACTAATAAACCATTATTAGGTCAAAAAGCATTAGTTACAGCAGGGCCTACTTACGAAAGATTGGACCCTGTGAGGTTTATTGGCAATTTTTCTTCCGGTAAAATGGGTATTGCCATTGCAGATTCATTGGCAAATAAAGGCGCTAACGTAACTTTGGTATTAGGTCCATCGGCATATAGTGCTACAAATAAAAATATAAATACTATACATGTAGAAAGTGCTAAAGAAATGCATACTACATGTATGGAATTAGCAGAAATAACGCATATAATGGTTTTGGCAGCTGCTGTTGCCGATTATAGGCCTAATGAAATTGCAAATGAGAAAATAAAAAAGAAAGAAGATAAGCTAACTATTACTTTAACAAAAACAGACGATATACTTGCAGATATTGGTAAAATAAAACAACCTTGGCAAACGTTAGTTGGTTTCGCATTAGAAACAAATAATGAAATAGAGGCTGCAAGAAAAAAATTAAAGGATAAAAAAGCTGATATTATTATTCTTAATTCATTAAAAGATGCAGGGGCTGGTTTTGGACACGATACCAATAAAGTTACTTTGTTGAATAAGAATGGTACTACATTTGCTTATGAATTACAAAGCAAGAAAGCAGTTGCTGAAATTATTGTGAATAGTATTATAAAACACATGCATGATGAAAAAGATATTTAGTACTTTAGTTGTGTGTTTCGGTACAGCAATCTGTATTGCTCAGGAACTTAATTGTAAACTAACTATACTACACGAAAAGATTACCGGTATTGACGCACAAGTTTTTACTGCAATGCAAAAATCGCTAACAGAATTTATGAATTCTCATAAATGGACGAATGAAGAATTTAGTGTATCAGAAAAAATTGATTGTAATATTCTAATTAATCTTACGGGTAATAATTTAGGTGGCGACCCCGATACTTACATTGCAACAATGAATATACAAGCATCAAGACCTGTTTATAATTCCGGATATTCTTCAACATTAGTAAATTATATAGATAAAGATATTCAATTTAAATATACTCAATTTAATGCAATTAATTTTGATGAAAATCAAATAACAGGTACTGATATCCTTTCGTCTAATTTAACAGCTCTGCTTGCTTATTATTCGTATCTAATTATAGGTTTAGATAATGATAGTTTTGCCCCAGATGGAGGCACTACCTATTTAAAAAAAGCACAAAATATTGTATCAAATGCTCCTGAATCTAAAACAATTTCAGGCTGGAAGGCGGTTGAAAGCACACATAATCGCTATTGGTTAATAGACCAGTTATTAAGTACGCGGTTTCAAGATGTTAGAAATTTTTGGTATTCTATGCATCGGGAAGGTTTAGACAGTATGTACACAAAACCGAATGAAGCCAGAACAAGAATATTAACAGGCGTTAAAAAAATATATAATGTAAATAAAGAAAATCCGAGTTCCATTTTAATTCAGTTCTTGTTTAATGCTAAAACAGAAGAGTTTTTACATTTGGTTGCCAGTGCGCCAAAAACAGAACGAGCTCAATATATTTCTTTATTTACTGCATTAGATGTTGCAAATGCAGCTAAATATAATAATTTAAAATAGTAATAGTGAAAATTTTTGCAATAGTTGTCCTTTCGGTATTTGTTTTGTTAGCATGTAATAAAGATACGCATCTTAGCCGCAAGGAAATGGAGAAAGTATTGCTTGATATTAATTTGGCGGAAGGCTACAGCACGGTAGTAAAAGATAGCTTACACCGAAACGGTTTGAAAAATATTGATTCTTTAGGCAATTATTATGCTGATATTTTTAAGCATAATAATATTACCAAAGAACAATTTATAGAAAATATGGAGTGGTATAAAAATCATTGCGAAGAATTAGATTCAGTATATAATAGGCTGATAACAGATATTACTAAAATGCAAACTCAGCAGTCATTGCTTAAAAAATAGACATTTATTTTGGTTGATTTTTATTTTTGAAAGGTAAAAGAAGTTATTTGATTTTATCTTATAAAAAATCTAATAAATTTTCAAAATTATATTTGCTTAATTCAAAGTAAGCAATTACCTTTGCACTCCAAATTCTAATACTGCTCTTAAATAAGATTGCATTTGGAAGAAATTGTTCTTAGCTTTTTAGTTTGCTAAGATACAACATTCGTTAACACCAAAAAATATAGCATAATGGCTAAAGAAGTAAGCGGCTACGTAAAGCTGCAAGTAAAAGGAGGACAGGCAAACCCTGCACCGCCAATTGGTCCGGCACTCGGTTCTAAGGGTGTCAATATCATGGAGTTTTGCAAACAATTTAATGCACGCACACAAGACAAAATAGGTAAAATTTTACCGGTTACATTAACTGTATTTACCGATAAGTCTTTTGAGTTTGTAATTAAAACACCACCGGCTGCAGTACAGTTGATGGAAGTTGCAAAACAACCAAAAGGTTCTAAAGAACCAAATAGGCAAAAAGTTGGTAAGGTAACTTGGAAACAGGTTGAAGATATTGCCAAAGATAAAATGCCCGATTTAAATTGCTTTACTCTGGAAAGTGCCATGAAAATGGTTGCTGGTACAGCACGTAGCATGGGTTTCACCGTAGAAGGCACTGCACCCTGGAAATAATTCATCCATTGATTCACCTTATTTAAATTTTTTGTTGCAATGGCAATAACTAAAAAAAGAAAAGCTGTAGAAGCTAAATTAGATAAAAATAAAATCTATACACTGCCCGAAGCAGCTAGTATGGTTAAAAATATAAACTGTACAAAATTCGACAGTTCTGTTGATTTACACGTTCGTTTAGGTGTTGACCCTAAAAAAGCAGACCAAGCAATTCGTGGCACAGTTACATTACCACATGGTACAGGTAAAACAAAAGTTGTTTTAGTATTATGTACGTCAGACAAAGAAGCCGAAGCAAAAGCTGCCGGTGCCGATTTTGTTGGCTTAGATGAATATGTGCAAAAAATAGAAAGTGGCTGGACAAGTGTTGACGTAATTATTGCAACACCATCTGTAATGCCTAAAATTGGTAAATTAGGTAAAATATTAGGACCTCGTAACTTAATGCCGAATCCTAAAACAGGTACTGTAACCAACGATATTACAAATGCAGTTAAAGAAGTAAAAGGTGGTAAAATTGCTTTTAAAATAGATAAAGCAGGTATTATACATGCATCTATCGGTAGGGTATCTTTCGACGCTCTTAAAATTTCTGAAAATGCACAAGAACTTATTAATACTTTAGTGCGTTTGAAACCCGCTACAGCAAAAGGTACTTATGTTAAAGGTGTAAGCATTGCATCCAGCATGAGTCCCGGATTATCTATTGATACTAAAAGTGTCGTTTAATTCTTAATAAGAAATTAGGTAAATAACACTTTTAAAAACTGAAAAATATTTTATTAGTTCTCTAACAATAATTCATTTTTATAAATAGAAATTATTAGCGGGAAAAAATCATTAAAACAATGACAACAGAACAAAAAGTAGAAGCAATAAAAGTACTGAAAGAAAAATTTACTCAGTATTCTAATTTTTATATAACTGATACCGAAGCTCTTACGGTAGCACAAGCAACTAAACTTCGTTCTATCTGCTTTGATAAAAAAGTAGAAATGAAAGTTGCTAAAAATACACTTATCAGAAAAGCTTTAAGCGATATTGATGAGGAAAGATTTAAGGATACATTCAATTCATTGCATGGTGTTACTGCCTTGCTTTTTAGCGAAAATGCTAAAGAACCGGCATTAATAATAAGCGAATTCCGTACGAATCCAAAAAATAAAAAGCCAATATTAAAAGCGGCATTTATTGACGGTTCGGTATATGTAGGCGATGACCAATTAGAGGGTTTGAAAACACTGAAAGGTAAACCGGAATTAATTGGCGAAATCATTGGCTTATTACAATCACCTGCTAAAAACGTTATCAGTGCATTAAATGCAGGTAACAAATTAGCCGGTCTTATTAAAGCACTTGAAGATAGAGAACAAGTTGCTGAATAAAGAAAACTATACATGAATTAAAATCACTCATGTATAACATAAAAAAGGCTTCCAAGACCAACAATACAATTAAAAAGAAACAAAATTAAAAAACAAATAAAAATTTATAACAATGGCAGACTTAAAAGCATTTGCAGAGCAGTTAGTTAATCTTACAGTTAAAGAAGTTAACGAATTAGCACAAATATTGAAATCAGAATATGGTATCGAACCGGCAGCAGTAGCGGCAGCAGCAGCTCCGGCAGCAGCAGCGGCAGCTCCGGCAGCAGCGGCAGAAAAAACTTCTTTCGATGTAATTTTGAAGAACGCAGGTCCTTCTAAATTAAACGTAGTTAAAACCGTTAAAGACCTTACAGGTCTTGGCTTAAAAGAAGCTAAAGAATTAGTTGACGGCGCACCAAAACCAGTTAAAGAAGGTGTAGGTAAAGCTGAAGCAGAATCATTAGCTGCAAAACTTAAAGAAGCAGGTGCTGAAGTTGAAATAGTTTAATTTATTCTATTAAGAAACAAAAACGTATTAATAAATATTTGTTTCTCGTAAATAAAAATAGCCTTACATTTATTTTGTAAGGCTATTTTTATTTATTGTCCAGCTTCTTCTTTTTTGGTTACTACTATTAATGTTTTTACAATAAAAATTTCTAAGGCTAAAAACACTGCTGATAAAAGTAACATTGCATCTATGTTGCCTTGAACTATTGAAAGGATGATGGTTTGAATTTCAATTAAAGCTCTTACTATTGTTAAGATTATAAGGGCTTCAGGTGCTCCCTTTATTATTGTTACAAATCCTAATGCCACACCAATAGCTAAATTTCTAGATGCAAACTCTGAATTTGCATTTTTAATAAATGAATTTGTCAAATCTACACCTATTGCAGCATGATAGAGTATATGCATATCAATGTAACACATTATACCAAATACAATATTTATTGCACCTAAAATACCTACCCCTATTCTAACCCATTTTGGTACATTATCTATATGTGTACTCATTTCTACTGTTTAATTTACTATATGAATTAGTTATTACAAAGATAAATTGCAAACCACATATAACACTCATAATTCAATATTAATAAAAATGTAAAGTTTCTAGGTATATTCAAAAACTCCAGCACAAAATGTTCTTTAAAAAGGTCTTCGTGATTTAGCACTTCATGCCCTTGGGTTGCAAATTTCAAAACACCTTCTTTATCTTTGCTTAGTACCAAGCGATGAAAAAGCATACTTATCTTTTGTCGTTTAAGTTCCCATACACTCCACTTATCTTTTTCGGCTTGCTGTAAAAAAGGATTTCCAGTTCACTATCCGCCTTTAATATTTCAAAATAGTGCAACCATGTAAATAAGTGGGACACTATCCCACTATTTTGAAAATTTAAATATTTTTATTTTATTATTTACAATAAATTAGAAGTTCAATCCCATTATCATAAGCAGCAATAAGGTCTGCTGATAGTCTGTCTATAAGCTGCGAGCCAAAAGAAGCCTTTATCGCTACCCCTTTGTTCAAACTTCAATATAAATTCCCCTATGTGCCAATAGGTTTATACAAGTATCGTATTAACAGAATAGCGGCTTTTTCCCTGTCTTCTATTAGTAATGCCCCTATTTGTTCCACCAAAGATGGGTATGCAATTATTTGTTCCTTTTCTTTTGTTAGGTAAGGTACACCTTTGTAACTTTGAAAATACAAAAAAGCCCATAAGTTAGTACTTATGGGCTTTTTAAAGATAAACGACGTAGCATGTACGGGAATCGAACCCGTCATTCCTCCGTGAAAGGGAGGCGTCTTAACCGATTGACCAACACGCCGTTCTAATTTCGGAGTGCAAAGATAAAACTGTTTCTTTACTTTTCCAAAAAAATCTTAGATTTTTTTAAGAATGCATCATTGCATTAATAATTGCCAAAAACTCATCCGCTTTTAATGCCGCTCCGCCTATTAAACCTCCGTCAACATCGGCACAAGCAAATAATTCGGCTGCATTATTGGGTTTGCAACTACCACCATATAATATAGATACTTTACTCGCTGTTTCTACACCATACTTCTCTGCTATTACACTGCGTATATAGGCATGCATTTGCTGTGCTTGTTCGGTAGTAGCTGTGCGTCCGGTACCAATAGCCCATATTGGCTCGTAGGCTATAGAAATAGATTTAAATTGCTCAGCAGTTAAATGAAATATACCTTCTTGTATTTGCTTACTTACATATTCATTTTGTGTATCATTAGTACGTATTTCTAATGGCTCGCCACAACAGAATATTACCTCTATATTATTTTCCAATGCCCTATTTACTTTTTTAGCAAGCATGGCACTTGTTTCATTAAAATACTCTCTTCTTTCAGAATGCCCTAAGATAACATAATTTACACCTACGCTACTTAACATTGCTGCAGACACCTCGCCTGTATAGGCCCCTGACGTTTCGCAATAACAATTCTGAGCACCTAGATTCAAATAGGCTATCGATTCTGTTTGATAATAGGTCTGTATTAAATGTGTAAAAGGCGGTGCAATTACTACTTGTCTGTTTTCTTTCAGTTTTGGCAATCCGTCTAAAATACTTTTTACCAATTTTTCTCCCTCATTTACTGCCAAATTCATTTTCCAGTTTCCTGCTACAATTTTTTTTCGCATTTTTAGTTTTAAATTTAGTTTTAAAATAGTTACCCTTATATATTCTGCTTTCCTTTTAGTTTTGTCGCTGATAGGCTGTTTTATCAAAAATATATTTATACAATTCTATTTCAGCCTCTGTTAAATTCAAATCTCTTCTCGCCATCATTCTATTTGCAGTTTCCATTGCTTTTTCAAAATCATAAGTAGTAGAATCTGCTGTACCGCCCCATGTAAAAGAAGGAATAAATTTTTCAGGAAAATTACTACCGAAAATATTTGCAGAAACACCAACTACTGTGCCGGTATTAAACATTGTATTTATACCGCATTTGGAGTGGTCTGCCATCATTAAGCCACAGAAAATAAGCCCTGTAGCTTTCATTATATTCTCATATTCACTCCATATCTTTATTTCATCATAATTATTTTTAAGATTACTGCTATTGGTATCAGCCCCTAAATTGCACCATTCGCCTATTACAGCATTACCCAAATAACCATCGTGCCCCTTATTACTATTAGCAAAAAAGACAACATTACTTATTTCGCCACCCACTTTACAACCCGGTCCAATAGTTGTAGCCCCGTAAATTTTAGCCCCCATTTTTACAACAGCTTTTTCGCATATAGCTATAGGCCCGCGTAAAATAGAACCTTCTAAAATCTCTGCATTTTTACCAATATATACAGGCCCTGTTGTAGCATTTATAATACAGCCTATATTAATAATACCACCTGGTTCTATAAATATATTTTCTTTGCCCGATGCAATAATGGTATCCGGTATGGGTTGCGAATGATGACCTTCGGTTACTAATAAAAAATCTTCTCTTATTGCACGGTCATTAAATGAAAAAATATCCCAAATATTCTTTATAGAGTATATGAAATTACTGTATTCTATCGTTTTGAATTCAGCAATTTCATTTTTAAAATCAGTTAGTTCATTACTAATTTTATCGCATTTGGTAGCAATAAGTGTATTTCCATATATTAACTTAGCTCCGGCTTCTAAATTTGTAATTGATGCTGCTAAATCTTTATTCCCAAAAACAGAACCATTTATATATAAATAAGGCTCACTTTCAATTTTGTTTATTGAAAGCTGATTTTGAGGGAATACTTTTTGCAGATAGGGTTCTGTAATAGTACCTGTTTTTGCGTTTAAAAGAGTCTCCCATCGCTCTCGCATCGTAAATATACCGCATCTTATATCTGCAATAGGTCGTGTATGTGTAAAAGGCAGTAGATTGAACCTACTGTCATCATCAAAAAGTATATATCTCATGGTTTTAATAAAAAGCAAAATTAATAATTCTTCTTATTTTGAATGCAATTAATTGAAACAAAAAACCCACACTGATTGTGTGGATTTTATAAATATTTTTATTATATAGCAAATATGATTATGCTTTCTTTTCGTAACGTTTTCTGAATTTTTCAATACGACCCGCAGTATCTACGAACATAGACCTACCTGTGTAAAATGGATGTGAAGTATTTGAAATCTCCACTTTTATTACTGGATATTCTTTACCGTCTTCCCACATTATTTTTTCTTTAGATGGAGCAGCAGAACGGGTTAAAAACATACTTTCGTTTGATGTATCTTTGAATACCACTAAACGATAACTTTCCGGATGTAAGCCTTTTTTCATTTATTATTTTTTAGTGCATGGATTTTGCCATGCGTTATAGAGTTTGCAAAGGTATAGCTATAAAATTAAACAAACAAATAAAATTATTTATAAACAAAGAGGTATTATCATTTTACGATAATACCTCTTTGTAACTTATTTTATTTTGTACTAATTAAAGTTCATATTTCTTAATGTCGTTTTCAGCCTCTTCTGCACGCTGATATAAACCTATTATTTTACCATCAGGACCAATAAGCATAGCTTGTGGTATAGATTGTATGCCATAAATTTGTGTTACCTCAGACCCCCATTGTTTTGGGTTTAAATCGCTCATGTGGTAGGGCCAAGTTAAATTATCTTTAGCGATAGCTGCTACCCAATTTTCTTTTCTCATATCTAAAGAAAAGCTAACAACCGTAAAACCTTTTTTTGCATTTTTAAATTTCTTAGTAGAATAGGTTTTATATAATCTTACTAAACCCGGATTAGACATTCTGCAAGGTCCACACCAAGAAGCCCAAAAATCAAGTAGTACATATGTACCTTTGTTGATTTCAGACAATTTTAATTTCTCACCTTTGGGGTTTGAATAAGCCAGTTCCGGTGCTTGTTGCCCCACCTTAATAAAGGTATTTTCGTATTGTGCATTGGCTGTAGCAGCAAAGCTAAGAGCAATAGCAAGTGTTGTGATGATTTTTTTCATACTGTTTAAATTATTTTGTAAATATAATTCAAAAAATGTGCCAATATTCATTTCTTGAATGAGAATAGAATTTTATTGTACTTATAGATATATTTTAACTTTTTTGAAAATTAAAAAGATGGCCCACATTCTAATTGGTCAATTTGTAATAATCATTTAATCATGTACTCTTTCGGGATTTTTCTATAAAAAGCTTAAATAAAAAATCCTTAAATGAACTATATTCATTTAAGGATTTTTTACAAACTATTAATGCCTACCTTGCTACAATTGTTCTCATTTTTCTAGAGTAGCCCATTTCTGTAAAACCTATCATTTTATTTTGTTCTTGGTCCCAAACCTTTAATTTCAGGCACGAAATAATATCTTTAGGTTTAAGTGTAGTTACTGTTGCCTTCTGTAGTTCCGGTATTGCAGCCATTGCTTCTGGTAAACGATAAAAAGGAATTTTAGAATTAAGATGATGTATATGATGTAAGCCGATATTTGCTGTAAACCATTGCATAATAGGATTCATTTTCATATAGCTTGATGATTCCATTGCAGCATCTGTATAATTCCAATCAGCATTTTTCTTAAAAATAACACCCGGAAAATTATGTTGTGCATAAAATAAATAAGAGCCTAACATGTGCGAAAGGAAAAATGGCAAAAAGAAGGTAAGAAACCATGTGTCCCAACCGAAATAAACAAATAAAAACACAGCAGCAGAATAATGAAAAATCAATGTTAGTAAAGAATCCCAATGGCGGCGAGGGCTACTCATAAACGATTGTATGCACATACCAAACATAAAAGTAGTGAAATATGCAAAGAACATATTTATTGGGTTTCTAATAGCCAAATAAATCATACGTTCTTTATTTGATGCATCTAAAAATTTTTGTTTCGTCATAATAGGAAACGAACCAATACTTGCACTAAATAGTTTTGCGTTATGATTGTGATGATGGTCATGCGAGCGTTTCCATATACTTGGTGGCGTTATCATATAGAAACCAAACATGGTAAATATAATACTTGCAACAAATGATTTCCTTAAAATTGTATGATGCTGATAATCATGAAAAATAATAAAAAAACGAGAAAGTAATAAGGCCGTAAAAATACTGAATACGATCCTTAGCATAATATTTGGCTCGTAATAATGCCCATAATTCGGGAAGGTACCTACTATACATAAAACTAACATTAAAAATGTTGAAAGAGTAACATACCAACTTTTCCATCTAATCTCTTTGGCAAATGGCTTTGTAGCCATTATAAGGTCTTTACCTGTACGCATAGTGCAAACTTACTGATTTTTTACAAATAAAAATAAACAGGGCTGTTATATAAAATATAAATCTTTATCCCCAATTTCATAATTAACAATTAAAACTACTATTTATTAAATTCTTTTATTGCTTTAAAGAACTTATTTTTATTACCATCTTTAATACCCGATAAGGTAAGTATCATACCAACTCCACAAGCACCAATAACTAAGCCAGTATTAATATTTGCTTGTTCCCCGGTTTTTGCAGTCAAAAATTTATATGCTCCAAATAAAATAGATGTAACACTAATAACCCTTGCTACATTTATTATTTTCTTTTGATTGTTGTATTGTCTTAAATATGAATATGCAGATGCATTTTCCGGAATAATATTTTTTAAAGTTCCATAGTTTATCGCTTCAATAATGTGTGAAGTATCTTTTTCTAAAAAATAATTAAACTGATTCAATGGTTTTGATTCTGTTTTTTTGGATAAATTACTTGTATAAATATTTATTTTGCCTTCAACCATTTTTTTTACTATTTGGTTTTCTTTATAAATAGCAAACGTATTTACACCGTCGCTAAATGACCGTATATGTTCCGGTCTGTATGCACTACTATCAAACATAACATACGTATCTCTATCATTAATTAATTGCTTGTGTATATTGTTCGAAACCAATGTTTTACCATCTCTCAGGGTAAGATAAGGTTTTACAGGTGCAGCTTTTTCAAAAACCGGCATTTTGCATGATGTAATAAAAACAAACAAAACAAAAATAATGTATATATATTTCATGTACTTAGTATTTAGTTGAAAGTCAACGCAAAATAGTAATAATAATTCAATTAAAATATTTTATTCACTTTTTAAGAACAAAACTACATTTTTTATATTCAATTTTAGTCAAAATAGTATAATAATTATTTATTTTTATTCGTTATTTTCTGCTTGCATTAGGTACGCTTTAATAAAATCGTCTAATTCACCATCCATAACCGGTTGCACATTACCTACTTCAAAATCTGTTCTATGGTCTTTAATCATTTTATATGGGTGAAAAACGTAAGACCGTATTTGTGACCCCCATTCTATCTTTTTCTTTGTTGAGTTTGTCGCATTTAACACTTCTTGTCTTTTTCTCATCTCTTCTTCATATAAACGACTTTTCAACATAGTCATAGCTTTTTCCCTGTTCTCACCTTGTGTTCTTGCTTGCTGACATTCTACAATTATTCCTGATGGAATATGCTTTATTCTAACTGCTGTTTCTACTTTATTTACGTTCTGTCCACCGGAACCACCAGAACGATAAAAAGACCATTCAATATCTGCCGGGCTTACTTGAATATCTATTGTATCGTCTATTAACGGATAAACAAAAACCGATGCAAAAGAAGTATGCCTACGTGCATTCGAATCAAACGGAGAAATGCGTACTAATCGGTGAACTCCACTTTCCGCCTTCAATAAACCATAAGCAAAAGGTCCGTCAAATTCTAGTGTTGCTTGCTTTATACCTGCACCGTCTCCATATTGAACATCTATTTCACTAACTTTAAAATCTTGCTTATCGCCATACATTCTATACATTCGCAATAGCATTTCAGCCCAATCTTGGCTTTCTGTACCACCTGCACCACTGTTTATAACCATAACGCATGGCAATTCGTCTTCAGGCTTATTTAAAGTAGATTTAAATTCCAGTTCATCAAGTTCTTTAATTGTTTTTTGCCAAAATTCTTTTACTTCCTCCTCGCTTGCTTCGCCTTCTTTCCAAAAATCAAATAATACGGCAAAGTCTTCAACTGATGTTGTAACTTTTTCGAAATAATTTATCCAAAAAGAATCAATTTTAATTTCTTTTAAAATAGCTGTGGCTCGTACATTATCATCCCAAAAACCTTGAGATAGGGTCATTTGTTTATCTCTATCTAATTTTGCTTTTCTGTCTTCAATTTTAAGAAACCGATACAGGTGTTGCACCCTCTCTCGCATTTCTTTAAGTTGTTCTTGTGTCATAGAATGCACAAAGGTAATCAATGCAAGCCGTTTATGACTAACTTTAAAGTAGGATAAATATATTACACAACATCAACATATTAATTTGGATAAGCAATTCCAAATTTCTTCCAAGTCTTGGTACTTTTATATGCAGATTCCATAATCGTACTTGCCGGATTTGTAACTGCTCCTCTATTTCCTCCACCCATACCGCCTCTCATGCCCATACCACCCATACCCACACTTGGTCTAAAACCGCCACCTCCTCTATTCTGATGTCCATTATTATGTTCCTGTGGTCTTTTCATTTCTGTTGTTTCAAAACATACACTTAATGGCTTTCCTTTATCCCTTTTATCAATTTCATGTTTTATATAAAACGTTTTAAATGGTATTACTGCCTCCCATACCATTTCATTATCGCTGTCTATGGCTATTCTAACTTTTATTCCGCAAGAATCCGTTTCCAATATAGGGTACTGCATATTACATGCCTTAAATCCTTGTAAAGAATACTCCTTTGCCTCACTCAACAATTTCCTTACCTTATCTTCAAGTAAAATCCTCATTTTTTGTTCTCTGTTTCTTGTATTTTCAGTAGAAGCAGAAAAAGAAGGGTTCTCGGCATTCGTTTTTGTACCTTCTGCTTTGGCATCAATTGGTATCGGATAATTTATTGCCATTACCTCCTGTTTAGCTCCTGTTTTATCAATCCAGACGGTAAGCCCATTTACTAAAATTTTTAACTGTGTAGCAAGGTCCCCAGTTTCAACTGTAATATATAAGTTATCTTTATCGTTACTTACAGTGTAGCCCAACATTGCCTTACTGTCATATTCGGGATAGGGTGATGGCCAATCTTTATTATTACCATCAATAACTATTGGTTCAATCTGCCAATTGCCCGGCAATTTCTTTGAGCTAGTCCCTCTTGTGCTACTGCAAGAAAAAAAAATTAAAAATGCAGGAAATATTATAAAATATAGGAAAATATTTTTTCTCATTAACGAAAATTTCTATTTATTATCAACAAACTACTTTTTATGACTTTTTACGGAACAATTGGTTTAAATAAAACAAGGTTATTATCCTCAAACGATAATAACCTTGTTTTATTTAAATGCAGTATTATTAGTTTCTATCTTATAATTGTAACATCTCCTGTTTTCCTTATTTCATTGCCTCCGTCGGCACATGACAAGGTTACCG
>CAIYTT010000241.1 GCA_903929195.1 uncultured Bacteroidota bacterium | reverse complement strand
CTTACAAAATAGTTATTTATATAAATTTTTAATACAAAAAAGCGAGGTGTTTTGCCTCGCTTTTTTGTATTAAAAAAAATGGTGTAGAATATTATTGTATTATCCCTAGTGTTATATAAATTATAATGGTTGTTATATATCTTTACAATTTTTAAAACACTTCTGTATCAATTTTATGACTAACAACCCAACTGATATACTTAGAAACAAAATAGACCAACTAGTAAAATTGCCTGATGCAGATTGGCAATTATTAGTACCTTATTTAGAATTAAAAACGATTAAAAAAGGTCATTTTTTTGCTAAAGAGGGGAAGATAGGAGGGGAGATAGGTTTAATAATACACGGTACTATGAGGCACTTTTACACCATAGACGGACAAGAAAAGACTACCTATTTTTATTTCGAGGATGCATTTGTTGGTCCGTATATTAGTTGTATTAGCGGCAAACCATCTTTAATAAGTATTGATGCATTAACAGATACAGAGCTTATTGCTTTTCCATATAAAATAATGCTACAATTATTACAAAATAGTATTGCTTGGGAACGTTTCGGAAGGCGTATTGCTGAATGGGCTTTAATGGGTACCGAAGAACGTATGGTAGAACTCCTAACTCTAAACCCTGAACAGCGTTATCTTAAACTATTAGAAAGCAATAAGAATAAAATTACAGAACGTATTCCGCAACATCTTATTGCAAACTATTTGGGCATAACCCCTGTAAGCCTAAGCCGTATAAGAAACAGATATATGAAACGGTAGTTGGCAGGTGTGCGTTATACCCTACGCGGAACTTGCATAAAAAAGAAGCAGAATAGAACAATTAAAAATAAACGATAGTCCGTTTGTTTATCATTTTTAATTTGCTGTTTTCATAAATATATTTGGTAAGCCAATTGCTGTGGCTATCTATATTTTCGTATTTGTAAGTTGTTTTAAATGCTAAAATACCGGTAGTGGCTGGCTATATAGTCATAAAGGTGTTTATTCAATTAGTATTTTAGAAACCAATTTTTCATCTTTTAAAGTAGCTGAAACAAAATAAATTCCTTTTGGTATATTTATTTGCAACTGTGTTTCAGTATTGGTTGATATAGCAATTTGTTTAAATTGTTTTCCAACACTATTCGTAATAGTAACTGTAGCATCTTCTTTTTGTTTACTTAGAATAGTAATTTTAAATGTACCAAAGTTAGGGTTTGGTAATATATTTATAGTACTAATCGTTTTATTCTCAATAGTATTTATCTCTGCCGGATTAGAAAATTTCATAACAGCTATACGACCATTACCGGTAGTCGTATCTGTACATGCCACGTAGGGCGTTCCGTTATGGTCTATTGCAATGGGCGTAAAACCAACCGCAGCAGCAGAAAAACCTGCACTTCCTACTGTTGTCCAGGTGCTTCCATTGTATTTCATTACTGTTGCTTGTTGATTTGCCGTTGCCCCGTCTGAATAAGATACATAAGGATTACCAAATGTATCAAGTGCTATCGTTGTTGTTCCGGCACTACCCGCAGAAAAACCCGGTAACCCAACTGTTTCCCAAGAGCTACCATTAAACTTCATTACAGTTGCAGGCATATTAAGTATTCCTTGGTCTTGATATGCAATATAGGGTGTGCCGTTTTTGTCTATGGCTATAGATGTATATAAAGCTGCACCGGTAGAAAAGTCCGGAACACCTACAATTGTCCATGTAGTGCCGGTGTATTTGTAAACGGTAGCTTTATTCCCATTGTTGAAATCTCCAAAAGCAATATAAGGTGTGCCGTCAGGAGCAATAGCTATTGATGTAAAATTAGCATAACCTGTAGTTAGCCCTGTACCCAATCTCACCCAATTCGTACCATCAAATTTCATTACTATTGCACCCGGTAATGTGGAGTCAAGACTCTCATAAACTACATAAGGAATATTATTTTTATCAATTGCCATACTTATTCCTACCGGCTGCCCGGATGAGAACCCGTGATTGCCCAACAGAACCCAATTACTGCCGTCATACTTCATTACAGTTGTTTTGTAGTTGGTGTCTTGATATGCAATATAGGGATTTCCGCTAGTATCTGTGGCTAATGCAATTGGCGATCCGCAGGTAGATATTTCTCCTGCTGAAATATTATCAGTCCCTACAACTAACCATGCAATTCCATTATATTTCATTACACTTGCCTTACCACTATAATTAAGATAGGCAACAAATACAATATTATTTTTGTCTATAGTTAGTGCAGGTGTACTTGCCCAATCAGTAGTTGGGTGTGCGATACCTATTTTATTCCATGATTGCGAAAAACTGAATTTAGGTATTAAACCAAAACAAAGAAGTAAAAATGTAAGTAAATATTTATTATTAATACCCATATCAGGTTTTTATTTTAAAATATATTTATATACAAAGACATAGTATAGATGCAAATAGTTGGGTTTAATAAAATAAAATCCTTAAGCCCTAACTATAATGGCAAATATTAATGTAAATTGCATAATAAATATTGTTTAGTGAAGAAATTATACCTGAATAATATACTTATATAAAAAACTATTGTCCATAATCCATCGTACCCGGTGCCGGTTTTTCTAAATAGCCGTCCGGATTTTTATTCGTATCCTCCAACAATATATTAGGGTTATCTGCATCGCAATCCACAAAGCCTTCCGGTGGTGTAAACGATTTTGTAGGGTTGTAGTTAAGTGTTTTGTCTGCAAATACTTTTCGCATAAATAATGCCCAAATAGGTAATGCAGATGCTGCACCTTGTCCTAAATCTTCTCTTCTAAACCGGAATTCTCTATCATCGCAACCTACCCATGCACCTGCCAATAATTGTGGGGTATAACCTATAAACCAAGCATCAGCCTGGTTATTGGTAGTACCTGTTTTGCCTGCCACGTCACTTTTAATGCCATATTTACCTCTTATTCTTGCTCCGGTACCATTATTAACAACCCCACGCATCATATTTACCATTTTAAATGCTGTTATCGGATTAATTATTTCTTTCTGTACATAAGAGAAGTTTTTTATAAGCATACCGTTTTTATCTTCAATTTTACTTATTAAAAATGGTTGCGAATTCATTCCCCCATTTGGAAACATGGTATAGGCTGTCATCATTTCATACAGAGAAATATCAGATACTCCAAGTGCAACGGATGGGAAGGGGTCCATGCGGCTTTTAATACCACATTTTTGTGCAAAATCTACAAAAGCTTCAATACCTATTTTTTCTAATACATATAATGCAGCATTATTTATAGAATTTGCTATTGCAAATTTCATAGTAACATTTCCAAACTCAGAACCACCTGCATCATAAGGGTGGTCCATACCGTATTTATGCTCAAATTCAACAGGTGCGGTAGATACCATATCGCATGGCGAAAAACCATTGTCTATTGCCAAGCAATAAAGCAACGGTTTAATGGTAGAACCAACTTGTCGTTTTGCATTAATATTTACGTGGTCGTATTGAAAATAATTATGGTCTATACCGCCAACCCATGCTTTAACCTCACCGGTTGAATGGTCCATGACCATAAAACCGGCTTGCAATGTGGTTTTCATATATTTAATAGAATCAAGCGGACTCATAACTGTATCTTTAGAATGACTAGCATTCCATGCGAATATTTTCATTTTAACAGGTTCTTTCATTTTCTTAAAAGCCTGCTCATCGGTCATATTATCTCCTTTAAAAGCCTGATAATGTTCAGAACTTTTTACCGCATTATTTAAAATATTCTGTATTTCTTTACCTTTATTCCAAATAGTACCGTCTCTGTATCCATTTTGGCTCATAAATACTTTTTGCCAATCTGTAAGGTGTTCTTGTACAGCCTCTTCGGCATATCTTTGCAACTTTACATCCAGAGTAGTTGTTATTCTTAATCCATCTTTGTAAATATCGTATTCTCTGCCATCAGGTTTCCTTAATTCTTTAAGAACCTGCTTTAATTGTTGTTCTACCACATATCTGAAATAGGGAGCTAAACCGGTATGATAGTCTATTTTGTGATAATCTAACAATATTTTTTTAGCTTTCAATTCTGCTAATTGAGCACTGTTAATAGATTTATACTTATACATTTGTTCTAATACCGTATTTCTTCTTTCCGTTGCTCTTTTAGGGTGCGTACGTGGATTAAATTGTGTATTTGCTTTTAGCATTCCTACCAATGTAGCAGCTTCTTCAATTGTAACTTTATCGGGTGTTTTTTTGTAAAAAGTTAAGGATGCATTTGTAATACCATATACATTATCGCTAAAAGGTACTGTATTTAAGTAGAGTGTAAGTATTTCATTTTTCGTTAGATTTCGTTCTAATTTTATTGCCAATACCCATTCTTTAAGTTTTACCAAAGGCAACAGAAATTTACTTTTACTCGTTCTTTCAAACAAATTTTTTGCCAATTGCTGTGTAATAGTTGAAGAGCCTCTCTTTTTATTAAAAACTGCATAAAAGGGTATAGCTATTGTTGCAATAGGGTCTATACCGGCATGGTCGTAAAATCTGGCATCTTCGGTAGCTATCAGTGCATTAATTATATTAGGCGAAATATCTGCAAACTTGCAATTAGAACGGTCTTGCACATAGTACCTGCCAAGCAATGTTGTGCCATCAGTAGCATATAATTCTGATGACAAAGCACTATTCGGGTTTTCTAATTCGCCCATTGTCGGCATATCGCCCATTAAGCCTTTATTTATAAGAATAATAAGTACTATAAATAATAATACAATAAAAGAAAAACTACTCCATAGTATAATAATGGCTCTTTTCTTTTTCTTCTCTTTTTTTTGTTCTTGTTCGGTCATTTATTAAATATTTTACTAAATATTATTGGCATTTAAATTGTATTTTCAACAAAATTAAACATCTTTTTCTTCATAAAACGGTATTAAAAAAAAGCTCAAACACCTTATTGGGTTCATAAATTTAAATACTCTGTCTTTAAATTTAATTTTATGTCGCAATGTAGTAAGCATTTGTGGCAAAAAGGTATTAACATATTGTTGCTCGTTTGCATTTAAATCTTGTTTAGCGTACTTTTTCTTTAAATAGATATTCATGAAAGAGGTATAAGAAATATCTAATTGTGGGTCTATAATATCTCTTGCATATTGCATTGGTGTAAGCTTTCCTCGCAAATATCCAAGTATATGTAAATAGTAATTTGCGGTTCTATATGTCCAATAGGGTTTATTTAATATGGCTTTAGCATATTTATATCGTATAATAAAATAATACAAAACTAATTGCGGCAATAATACTATCAATAATAGTATTAAAATAACACTACCGCATACCAAGTATATTATTTTTGTATAATCAACGGGTTTTATTACCGCATTTGTTTGTTGTTTTTCTTTAGGCTTGGTAACTTCCTTTCTTTTTAAATAGAGTTCATCAACGGGCGTTGGGTCTGGGAATTTCTTAATTATAGCATCGCCTTTATCGTTAGTACCCGGTTCTATATTTTTTAATGCATCGGCATAAGACACCACTGTGCCGCTGTCGCCCACCATAATAGTTCTTAAAGGTACTGTTAGGCTATCCCTGTATATTACAGCTACCTTCATGTCTAAATTAATAGAATTTGATAATTCTAATTTATAATCTTTATCATGAAAAATAATTTGTTTTACCGACATGGTTACCTTTTTCTTTAAGGTATCTATATTTTCAACAATACCGTCTGCAACAAACCACGCTTTTGGTGGCTGCATAGGTGGGGTACCGTCGGGTTTAGGGCTTTCGTGTGCATCAGTATTACCAACGGTCGTATCAAAATCGAGCCAACCGAAACCGGGAAAATAAACTTGTACCCAAGCATGTGCCTGTTTTGCATAATACCAATACCAACCTTTGTTTTTATCGCTTCTGTCTTCCGTTAAAAAACCTACTGCTATTCTAGAGGGTATGCCTATTGCTCGTAGCATAAACAAGGTTGCACCTGCATAATAGGCACAATATCCCTTATGATTCTCGAACATGAAATAGGATAATTTAGAGGCATTAGGTATATCAGGTTCACCCGGGTTATCGGTGTATTTATAAAGAGGCTCACCGTTTTCATCTTTAGATAAAAAATAGTTACGTATAGCTAATACTTTATCAACCGGAGTATGTGCTGTATCTGTAATTTGATGTGCGAGATTACTTATTTTTTTGAATTTCTCATTTACCGGCATCTTTGTATAATACTTCATAAAAGTAGTATCCATCTTATTATAGTCTTCTGCCTGCCGCAAAACATTAAATCTCATTTCCTGAAACTGCCGCCATTCGGGTTTATTTATATTATATACAAAATAAGCACTGTTTAGTTCCGACACATAACTCTTGGCTCTGAAGGCGGTTTTAAATTCCTCTCTGAAATCTTTTTCTATGGTTATAGGTTGCACAAAAAAACCGGCATTAGGTGCCAAATAGGTATTGGGCGATAATTGTTTACTGTAAATTTCTACTTCTACAATCTTCCTGAACTTATCGCTTAGGCTGTTTCTAATAACGGAAGAGTCGTAACGGGTAGAAAATAATTGTATTGTAGATGGGTCGGGTTCAAATAAATCATTAAAAGGTATTGTTGTATCTCGCTCAAAAGTTTCGGTGGAAGTATCAAATTTAGTAAAATAAAATGCGGTAAGGTAAAGAGGATTGGGTTGGTCTGTGCCGGGAAATTTATTGTCTATATGGGCACAAAAAAGCAATTCATTACTTCTACCTTGGGCACTTCTCAAACGGGCATAATCTTTAAGGTTAAACGTATTGTCTTTATTTTTTTGCAACATACTATTCGTTCCTTCCTTGCCTTCGCCACCGTATTTTGCAACCACATCCTTTATTTCTTTATTCATTAATAGTGTTACACCACCAAAAAGTAAAACAATTAAAATAGAAAAGAATACGATTCTGCGAGTTAAAAACCACCAAAATTTGCCTGATTTTTCTTTGAAATTATAAATTTGTTCGGCTGCAAAAATGAGATACACTGAATATAGCACAGCCGGAGAAAAAGATAATAACAAGCCTTGCACTGTATCTATTTTTGCTTTTGCGATTACAGCAATGCAGCCACATAAAACTGTAGTAGCAATTAATACAGACCAATATCGTAAACGCACAAAACCCCATCCAAGAAGCCAACCAAGTGTAAATAGAATGGCGAAAACCAAGAATTTTACAGTAATTAAAAAAGTATCAAACTCACCAGATGCATAGTTATCAAGCCTTTTATAGATTGCATAAAACCCTATTATTAATAAAGTAATGGTAGGTAAAAATCGAAATCTTAGTGTATAAAATACCGCACCTATAATTGTACCGGCAGCAAGAAAAACAGTTTGTTCTATTGCCTGATTTTGTAGGATTGAAAAATATACATTTAAATTAAAAATAAGAAAATAGCTTACTGCAATTGTTGGCAGTATTAAGAAAATTATCTTTGCTAATAATTCATTTACGGGTGATGCCCTTTGTATATTCATATTCTACAAAACAGCATAAATATAGCCCCAAAACTATTTACAATAGTGTTAAAAAATACAGGATTGTGCTTTTAGGTGTTTTTAATTAAAGAATGGGGGTAAATAGTTGCACTCTTTGGTACACAAACGATAAAAATTTTTCTTATAGTCAATATATCTTCCTTCTATATTCCATGAATTAATTACTCTTAAATTTGCTACATCTTCTTTCGGCAAATTCAAAGTGGTTTGATTATGTAGTAATTCAAGATTATGTGTAAAAGGAGGAAAATTTATTTGGTTATCTTTTATCCAGCATGCTTTTAGTAATTTTTCTATCATTAAATGACATACAAACAACAAGCATAACATATAACTCCTTCCGTTATACAACACATCAATACTCTCACAATCCAATAATGCAGATTCTTTCCAAAATGCAATATGTTCCTACTTTGTCATTATCTAGTTTGTCAAAATTAAGTTTTATATTGACAAATTTATCTAGTCCCAAATAAATTTGTTTAAATAAATTTGCAATAAATACTATTAAAAATAAAATTTCATCTACTCTGTCAATTTTGATTACAAAACCATACTAACAACACAAATAAATTTTATAAATTTCAAATTTATTCAGTTTTATGGTTTTTCTTTGTAAATTAATAAGACTTTATTGCAATGAATGGAACCAAACTATTTACATTACTAATTCTGAATATAATTCTGAATATGAATGGAATAGCACAGGTTCATAATCTTGATTTTTATATAAATCAGGCTTTAGCAAATAGCCCATTGTTAAAGGAGTATTCCAATCAAGTATTTTCGGTTGCAATTGATAGCCAAAAACTAAAAGCAAACTATAAACCACAAGTAAACGCTATTGCCAATAACACTATTTCGCCTATAATTAATGGTTTTGGCTACGATGAGGTTTTAAGTAATTCAGGCACTTATAACGAGATTGTCAATGTAAATAAGGCATTTGTAAACAAAAACAATTTAAATACCCAATTCAAAAGTTTTAAATTAATACGCGATTCTATTTGTAACTTAAAAAAGATTACCGAACAAGAATTAAAAAAAACAATTAGTACGCAATACATCAATACCTATGGCGATTTGCAACAAATACATTTCTATACTGATGTTTTAAATACTCTAAAGCAACAGGTAGAAATAATAAAAAGCATGACCCAAAATAATATATATAGACAAACCGATTATCTTACTTTTTTAATAACCTTAAAGCAACAAGAATTACAAATAAAACAATTAAAAATACAATATAATTATAACTTTGCAATGCTCAATTATGAATGTGGCTTGTTTGATACGACTGCAACAGAATTAGAAAAACCTGATATAATTCTATCGCAATTACCGGATATAACTACTTCGCCCTTTTTTATTCGTTTCACAATTGATAGCCTTACTTTATGCAACAACCTGAGCTTAATTAAATATAGCTATAAACCTAAATTGAGTGCTTTTGCAAATACAGGTTTCAGCTCTTCTTTTTTATATAATGCTTATAAAAATTTTGGCTACAGTTTCGGGTTTAATTTAAATATCCCTATATATGACGGGCATCAAAAGAAACTGCAGGAACAAAAAATAGGTATTTTGCAACAAACAACTACTAATTACAAAAACTATTTTGCTACTCAATATCTGCAAAACATAGCCCTATTATATCAGCAATTACAAAGCACCAATGCATTAATAAAAGATATAAACGAACAAGTAGAATACTCCCAAGCCTTAATAACAGCCAATAGTAAGCTACTTGAAACAGGCGATGTGAAAATTGCAGATTTAATTCTGTCAATTAATGGGTATTTGGCAGTTAAAAATTTATTGACACAAAATAGTATTAATAAAATGCAGATTACTAACCAAATAAATTATTGGTACAAATAAACATTTATTATTCAATATAAACGGATGTATAAAGTTATAAAAAAATATTGTTTTCTTTTTAGTTACTTAATCCTTATAATTTCTTGTAATAATAAGGAACAAAAAACAAAGGAAGAACCAAAAGAAACCGAGCCAGTAAAGGGTACACCTGTAACTATTACAAACATAAGTAATGAGCCAATTTCTGAATATGTTGAACTGAGTGCTACCTCAGCTTTTTTACAGAAATTCTATGTAAAATCGAATGTAAATGGCTATTTGCAAAAAGTAAACGGTAAGCCGGGTATGTTTGTAAATTCAGGTGAGCTGTTATTTACTATTAAAACCAAAGAATCTGTAAGCATAGATAATACAATTAATAAATTAGATACTACATTTAAATTTAGTGGAGTAAATAAAATAAAAGCAAGTGGCAGCGGGTATATTACACAGTTAAATCATCAACTTGGCGACTATGTGCAAGATGGGGAGCAATTGGCTGTTATAAGTGATAAAAATAGTTTTGCTTTTGTACTTAGTCTTCCTTATGAATTGAAACAATATGTACCTGTTGGCAAAAGTTTAGAACTCCTATTAGCAGATGGTACAAAATTAAACGGCACTATTAATGCTGCTTTACCTACGGTAGATGCTGTATCGCAAACACAAAACATGCTAATTAAAATAGGCAGCGATAAAAATATACCCGAAAACTTAATAGCTAAAGTAGTAATTATAAAAACAGGCAAACCCAAAACCAATCAATTACCAAAATCTGCAGTATTAACGAACGATGTGCAAAGTGAGTTTTGGGTAATGAAAATGATTGACTCAAATACTGCCGCTAAAGTAAT
>CAIYTT010000240.1 GCA_903929195.1 uncultured Bacteroidota bacterium | reverse complement strand
GGTGGTAATAATTTTGGTAACCAAAAGAAACATAAGAGATAATTGTTAAGTATATCTATTTTTAATAAAGGCTTTCTGAAAACAGGAAGCCTTTATTGTTTTATAAATTACGATACATTTGTAATAATATTGGTTACTGATACATTGTAACATTAAAACAAAAGAAGTTTCAATCCTATCTGAAAACAGTTTTTTTCAATTTTATACAGATTCAGCATTAGGATTACTATATAATAACTTATAGGGTAATTCTTTTTACGATGAATGTTCGTTATTGAAATAATCTGAAAGTAAACTCTCCAACTTTTCAAGAATTTTATAATTACTTATTTTCCGTGTAATGAAATGACGGTTAAAAACGTTCAGAATAGATGAGTAGTAATTCCAATTGTGCAATAATAACGCCCTTACTGAATTTACCAATGTTGGAATGATATTCCTGCTGAATGTTCTGCATAATATTAATAATCATCGTTTACTAAAAAAGATTGTAGACGGGGCTTGATATATAGACTTTATAATTAGATTGCAAAAAGGTAAATTATTCATATTATATTTATAAATATATCATATAATGTATAAAACAAAGTATATAATTCAAAAAAAATATTATTTTTATCAAAAATAAAGCGTTTTCACAATAATTCATCAATAAAAAATAGTTACTATGCAATTTATACCAAACGACAATGCAACTATAGAAGATATAGCAGCAATTTTACAAACAGAAATGCCGCAATATATTGTTGAAATTAAGAAAAATCCTTTGATGGGATTTCAATATGTAGAGGTAAAAAAAACATCATTTATTGGTGCTTGGGTAAATGTAAAAAAAGATAACAAAGTTACTGTAAATGGAATTATTCCATCTACAATGGCAAGAGCTTTCTCAGGTGGCTTGTTACTTTTGCCAATTACCTATTCCGGCAGAAAAAAAATAGAACAAGAAGTTGGTTCTTTACTGCAAGATAAATTATGGCAAATAAAATTGCAGTGATAAAAAATTACTGCAAAGGTATTTGTACCGATTGGTAAACCACATCGCTACCTGCACCGCCACTATTTGTAACATAAGCTATAATACGACAATGTTTTGCCACTAAACCCGGCTTTAACTTCCAAGAATATACTTTTTGGCATACTCTGCCTGCTTCTTTTACAGCTAATGTTGGCGCAATCGGGTCGCCATAAGGAACCGATGTAACCATGCTTCTAAATACACCTGTAAATACATAGTTGGGAACAATACCCGAAACACCATCATCTTGTAAATCAATCATACTGTCTTCCACTACTGCAATATTCAAATTCTGGGCAATTGTTACTTGATTAACATAAGTGATTTTTGCAACAATCGTTGCTGTTTTTGTTGAAGTATCATACACACTACCTGCTAAAGACAAATTTAATGAGTCAGATATTGTCATTCGGGTATTGATAAAACTTGTCCAAGAAGGCGATTTAAATAACAAAGGGCTACTTGGAATATCGTTTGACGGACAATGCATTCTGTCAACACCTCCGCAGGGTAAAACCGGAACACCTAAGTAAATTGTTCCACCTACTGATGTACCGGCACTATCCCTAAAATCATACTTATATCCATTCGGAGGTATAGTTTGTGGATTACCATATATATAGAAGCCAATAACATTTAGTCTTCCCGGATTTGTATTTTGAAGCCCGATTAATAATTCATGTGCAGCCGGACAATTTGGGCATGATTGCCCTGTAAACTCTTCAACCAATACATTATGTGGGTCGGCAGTAGGAGCGGTCGTTAAAACATAAGTAGTATCTGTAGGTATATTTGCATTACCCATATTTATATTAGGTCCTATTTCTTTACAGGCAGTAAATAAAATAAAAATAAATGAAACTGCTAAAAATGCGTTTTTCATATAGTGTAATTTTTCAAAACACGAATTTAAGAAATTATTACTAACTAAAAGTGTTTTTTTATAATAGTATTAAAAACACTGTCACTTCTGCTTAAAATAAAAAATAGTTTAGGGAGTTGGCGGGTTATTTAAATCATGCAAAATTTGTCTTGCAGCCTGTATAAATGTGCTACCCGGATATTCAATTATCAATTGTTCATAATAGTATTTTGCTTTTTCTTTATTATGCAAATTATTTTGGTATATCTCAGCCATTTTAAAAACAGCGTCATCACCTAATACATCTTTTCCATATTTTTCGTGTATAGCACTTAAATAGGTCAATGCTTTGTCGTACTCAAGGTGTTTCTCCGCAATTTTTGCTCTCAACATCAATATATCATCATTTAGCGGATGTTCGGGAAAGGCTTTATTTATGCTATCCAACAACGCTTCAGCTTCTTTATCTTTGTTTTGGTAAAGCAATAAATCTGCTTTCGAAAATCTTTCTAAAGGAACATAGTTACTATCCTCAACATTTTCGGTAATAAGAACAGATAGATATAAAGCATCATTTGCTATCAAGTCTGATGTAGAAGATTTAAGAATGAATAATTGTCGTTGTGCCCAAACAAAATCGCCTCTGTAATAGGCAAGTTTTGCGTTTCTAAAACGAGCGTCTTCCCCCATTGCATCCTGAAAAAATTCTTTATCTACTTGACTATAAGTTAAAGATGCATCCCATATTTTACCCATTAATAAGTAATAATCACCCAATTGTAATTTAAAAACACCTACATTATTTTTTCTTATATCCGGCTGTGCAATAGCCTTCTTTAATATTTCTATGCCTTTAGGAATATTATCTGCATACTCCGCTTCTATTTCAGCATAATCACCGGCTACCTGCATACCATTGTATCTCGGAAATTCTATAAAGAATGCTTCGTATTGTTTTATTAAGCTATCTGTTTCGGAAGAATTTAATTGAGGATTACCTTTTAATTTAAAATAGAGTGCATTCAGTTTTTCACTTCTTGCCATTGTGTAATAGGGTTCTGTTTTACCTTTTGCTATAATATCATCAAAAGCCTTTACAGCAGCATCGTATTGCTTAGCAGCAACTGCAGTACGGGCAAATGTAAGCAAGCGTAAGCCTGTTTCTTTATTTCTTTCGTCAATAGCTTCCAGTTGCATTAAGGCACCGTCCCAGTCATTTTTTTGAGTATAAATCCATGTTAATATTTCGGCATAAGTAACATTATCAGGTTGACTATATAATTTTTTTAGAATTGTTTTTTGTGCTACTTGCAACTTTACAGGGTCATTATTTAATATCTCCAGCAATATAGTTTTTATATTATCCGGATTAGGAAATTGCCCCGGATTTGTTTTTAATAAGGCATCAATAGATTTTTCTAACTGAGCATTTTGAGCATATAATTTTGCTATCACTGCACTATATATATAGGGGTTACCCAATAAGTCTGATGCTCTTTCGTAAGCTAAGATAGCGTAATCAATTTTATTGTAACTTATAAATGCATTTGCTGTTTGTAGAGTTACAGAATTATCTCCGTTTATATATTGTAATACATTATTATAAACCTCATTTGCTTTATTTTCTTTACCTTCAAGATGATACAAATTGCCTAAATCTATTAATGCTTTCGGATTTTGCCTATTTGAACCTACTTTGTTTTCTATAATTTTTTCTGCAATCTTATATTTTTTAGCTTCTATTAGTTTTTTTATATAGTCTGAATAATAAAAATCCGGATTTTGTGGATATAATTTAGCATAATCATCTAAAGTAATTTCTTTAATAACTGTATCCGTATTATTATTATTAATAGTGTCTTTTGCATTTTCTACTATTCCTAATATTACATGCGATGATTGAGCAATACCATTGTTGTATGCAAAAACAAACGCAACAAAAAATAATACATTTAATAAATAACGCTGCCTCCTATTCATTTTCTGCTCGTAATTTAATTATGTCAAATGTAGTTCTTATTGTTATTTATTATTCTTATTAAAAACATAATAATTAGCTTTTATCTTCGATTAGATATTAGCAACATAATTTGTACTTTAAAAGTAACTTTGTCGCTTGTATTTATACCTTTAAAGCATTTTATAATTTACAAACACACGAAACTATTTATACATACAAAATAAGATAATGCCCCAATATTTAAAATATTCAATAATAATTATTTTATCATCATTATTATTTATTCCCTTTATTGGTAACGTACACCTTTTTGACTGGGATGAAATAAACTTTGCCGAGTGTGCTCGCGAAATGATTGTATCGAAAGATTATGTAAGAGCACAAATAGACTTTATGCCTTTTTGGGAAAAACCACCTTTATTTATTTGGCTACAGGTATTTTCTATGAAACTATTCGGTATTGGTGCTTTTGCAGCTCGCTTCCCAAATGCACTTATGGGTGTTACTACACTTACTACCCTATTTTACATAGGAAAGAAAGTAGTAAACGAAAAAATGGCAATAATTTGGGTTTTAATATATGCTGCATCTTGGCTACCACATTTCTACTTTAAAACAGGTATCATAGACCCTACTTTTAATTTTTTTATATTTATAGCCTTTTATCAAATATACTTATTAGGGTTTGCAAAAAAACAGTTTTTACATTCCATGCTTTCAGGTCTGTTTTTGGGTTTAGCTATACTTACAAAAGGACCTGCTGCCTTACTTATAAGCATTTTATCTTTTGCTGTGTACCTGATAATAAATAAAGGATTTGGCACTTATAAAATAAAACATCTACTGCTTATTGCATTTTTTGCATGCATCCCATTTCTGGCATGGTTATTATTTGCAATTTTAAGTTATGGTTTAAATTATGGCAATTGGTTTATTCATGAATTTATAAGCTATCAAATACGCTTATTCACTACCGAAGACTCCGATCATGGCGGCCCTCTTTATTATCACTTTGTAGTTTTGTTATTAGGTTGCTTCCCTGCTTCGTGTTTTCTGTTTGCGTCAAAACAAAGACACTCTTCCGACCCTATTATTACTAAAAAATTTACCGAATGGATGCAGGTACTTTTTTGGGTAGTATTGATTTTATTCTCAATTGTAAAAACAAAAATAGTGCATTATTCTTCCTTATGTTATTTTCCGCTCACTTTTATTGCAGCATTACAAATATACCGAATAGAATATGAATTGCTTGTAATAAAAAAATGGATTAAAATACTTATGCTATCACTTGGTTCTTTATTGGCTATTGTTATAGCCTTATTACCGGCAGTAGCACTAAATAAAAATTTATTATTACCTTATATTAATGACCCATTTGCAGTGGGCAACTTTAATGCAAATGTATTTTGGACTTATGGGGAATGTTTAATAGGCATTACCTATTTAATTGGTATTTGGATTGCTGTAGCCTTAATAAAGAAAAATATAAAAAAAGGATTTTTACTATTATTCACGCTACAAATAACTATTATTCAAATTTGCATTTTGCATTTTACTCCTAAAATTGAAGCTTATACTCAAAATGCAGCAATTGTATTTTATGAGAAATTTCAAAATAAGGATGTTTACATACACCCGTTAAATTTTAAAAGCTATGCCAATTTGTTTTACTCAAATAAAATACCCGCACAAAACAAACTCTATTACGAACTTGACAGAAAAGATAAGAACAACAATAAGTTACAGCCGCAGGCAAACGAACAATGGTTACTGAATGGAAATATAGATAAACCCTGTTATTTTGTTTGTAAAATTCAAGATACAGGTTTATATGTTATCAATAAAAAACTTAGTAAAATAGCATCTCAAAACGGATTCGTTTTTTATGAAAGGCTTCAGTAATGATTTTAGAAAAAATATTTATAATAAAAATATTTTTACAGCACCTGCTAACACCGTAACAAAGATAAAACCAACTAATATATAAGTAGTCATATCCGAACGGTAGATAGTTTCTATTGATGTTTTCATTTTCATAACACAAAGATAGAAAGGCAAAATCAATTCACCAAATATTTTGCTGATAATAAGTATTTTATACCATAAAATTTTATTGCATTTATAATTAATTAAAAAAAACAATAAATTATAAAAATTTATTTCGCCTAAAACAGTTATGTAATTTATATTTCAATATGCATATTTTCATCCGGTCTTATTAATTCATATTTACGCGCAAAGTTGCACCACCTACAGTCTTCTTTGCCACAACCGGTATTAAATTCATGGTTCATAATGCTGTTATAAGTTTCTTTTAGTTGTTTCAACACAAACTCTTCATCTATTTTGTTAACCGGCACAACTATTTGTTTGTATTCATTTTTTTTATTTTTCTGTACAAAATCGAACATACCTAAGGTTACAATTCTATTTTTTTCAGTATAGTTTTCTAATAATAATTTATAAAAAACCATTTGCCGCCAGTAGTCGCCACCAAGAGGTTCTTTGTCATTCGGGGGTGATGTGAGTGGCGTTGCAGATTTGTCAGGGTCGCCGGTTTTATAATCAATTACTTTGCAAGTATCGCCATATATTTCTATTTTATCAATTTTACCGGTAATAGGTACTCCTTCCAAAAAATATCGGGGTATATTTAATTCAATTTCTACTTCTTTATATAACGTATTTATATAGTGATTGTAATATTGCGTAAGCATATCAATTCCCTGCTCCAGTCTGCGTTCCATTTGTACACTTGTAAATGCTGCTACCTCTTTATTAATAGCATAAACAAATGCATTAACCAAGAAATCTTTGTCGGGGAATGTTCCTTTTCTTTCTTTCATAGAAATAAAAAATACTTCTAATGCATGGTGTATGGCACTACCAAAAGCAAGTGCATCATTTTTTTGAAAAGGAACTTTTAGCAATACTTCATAATAAAACGTGAGCGGACAATGTAAAAATTTCGAGAATGTAGTATAGCTTAGTGTAAATTGTTGTAATACTCTGTCTATCCACTGTGCGTTAGCCATTTTTATACTTATTGCCGGCACCGGTTGTATGGCAATACCTAAAGTATCTAAAATAGTTTCAGCAGCAACTTGTTTTACAATTCTATCATTTATATCCGAAATTTCATCTACAAAAACCGATGCTTCTAAAGCTTTACCTGCATTGTCGTTAATAGCATACGAAATTTGTAAATATTTTTTGGCACGCGTAAGTGCAACATAAAATAATCGCCTTGCCACCTCTGTTTTATACGTTTTTTCAGGGTCTTCGTTTGTAAGCGTTATTGTATCGGGCATTCGGTATTCGTTGTTACCTCCGTGTTTACTTTCCCAAAAGTTTTTTGTGCATCCTATTAAAAACACATATTCAAACTCATTACCTTTTGCACCATGTGCCGTATAAAAATAGACTCCATTTTCGTTTTGTATTACTCTTTGTAACGGCAAGGATATTTTTTCTACTTCCATTCTTTTAAAAATAGTAAGCAAATCAGCAATTTTTATTTTAGGATTTGAATTGTAACTTTCTTTAATGAATTCAAAAAAAGTATGTAAAACTTGTAATCCCCATACATGGTCTATACTACTAATAACATGAGAAACAATGCCACCTTCATGTATTATTTTTTCTATAAGTAAAGGTAATGTTAGTCCAAAATGTTCCTGTTCCCATTTCTGTAAAAGCAGTCCTAATCTAATTATAGAATCGGGCTTGTTTAAATTTAATGTGTTTAATAATTCAGTATCTAATAATACTATTTTCCACTTCAGATATATCTTCTCGCTTCTTTTGTTTTGTATAAATAAAGATAAAAGAGCAATATCTACAGGCACTATACCAAAACAAGGTGCGTGCATTAATTCAAACAAAACATCTTCGCCGTCAAAAGGTTTTTTTGATTCTTTATCTATGTATTCAATTATTTTAAGAATTTGTTCTATGATAGGTTCTTGTAAAATATCTAATTCCTTTTTTGCATTAAAGGGTATTCCTTTACGCTCCAGCAAGTCCATTATATTGTTTGCTTGTTTATGCTGGGCATAAATAACAGCAATTTCTTTTAAAGAAATTCCGGCATGTTGCAATTGTTCTATTTGGAAAACAAGGTCTGCTTCTTCTTGTAGTATTTTATTATAAATGTAAACTTGGGATTTTATGTTATCTTTTTCTACATCAAAACGAGGAGAAGCAGCAACTAAATTTTTATTTAAACCTAATTCTTTTAATTCATTTATAAGGCGGGTATTATTGTTATTTATTGTGGCAATAGCTTTGTCTATTATGTATTGCGATGAGCGATAATTATGTGTAAGCACAATTATTTTAATATTTTCTTCATATTTTCTATAAAAATCAACTATATTCCGAATGCGAGCTCCTTGAAATTCATAAATACCTTGGTCATCATCACCCACAACAAAAATATTAGGGTCTTCCCAGTAAGAAGAAAGAGAATTAAGTAATTCATTTTGAGAACCATTCGTATCTTGAAATTCATCTACCAAAATAAACTGGTATCTTTCCTGATAGCTTTGCAATAAGGCTTCATTTGTTTCAAAAGCTTGCAGAACCCATAAAATCATATCGTTAAAATCATACTTACCTTCATTTTTTAATAATCGGTCGTAGTCGTCTAATAAAAAAGCTGCTGCCCTTGTTGTTTCCATTTTTTGTATTTCATCATCAATAAGGTCTTGTTTTAAATCTCCTTTAGCATACTTTTTTTGGTTATTCTTATTAGTACCACCTCTTTTATAAATATATTTTTCATTCTCCGGCAAAAGCATTAAATATTTATCTATAGCAACAGATACAGCTTCAGGACTTAAATGTTCCTTTTTCATGGTGTCAAAAAGCTTTTTAAGCTTTTGGGTATCTGTGTATATATTACCGCTTAGCCTTCGTAATTGATGCCCTTGTGGTAAGTTTTCTAATAATTTATGCAGTAGCTCGGCAAGCTCTAAATCATTGATAGGTTGCAGATTACGGAAACTAAAATAATTACTGTTATTCTGAATTACGGTATTACAAAAAGAATGGAATGTAAAAATATTTACTTTATGTGCTTCCGGACCTATTATTTGTACCAATCTTCTACGCATAGCATTCGTGGCTTCTTCGGTATAGGTAAGACATAATATTTCGTGAGGCAATACCTGAACTTCGCTACGCAATAAATTTGCTATACGCATAGACAGTACTTCGGTTTTACCGGTGCCGGGCCCTGCAATAACCATTACTGCACCATAAATACTGTCCACAGCATCTTTTTGAAATTCATTAAGTTGAAGATACCTTTTTTGATACACCACTTCGTTAAAAGCCATTTTTACACAATTTTTTTTAAAGGTAAGAATTTTAGCTGCTACGAGAATTTAAAATGAAAAGTAAATATTCGCTTTTCAAAATCCCGTAGCAATGATATTTTTTAGCGCCTGAACAATAGTATTAATCTTTTATAACTAAAATATACACCAATAAAACTGTAATTTTGCAGCCTTTAAAAAATAAGGAACATTAAAAATGAAAAAAACATACGCTTTGCTATTATTTATATTTACTTCATCTAACTTATTTGCAGGTAATAAGATTAAATGTTATTTCAATAGACCGGTTGATAATAGTGTTTCAACGGGAGTAAATGCACAATATTTAAATAATTGCAGTGCCGATACTTTAGTAGCATTTCTTAGCAGAGCAAAATATTCGCTTGATATTTGTGTATATAATTTTGTAAGTTATAGTTCTGCTTCAACTGATAACGGAGTAAAAATAGCAAATGCAGTAAATGCTGCCTATTTAAGAGGGGTAAAAGTAAGATGGATTTATGAAGCGAGTAATAGTAATAGCGGTTTGCCATTACTAAATACCGGAATACATACTTTAGGTAGCCCTCAAGGTTCTAATTATACTATTATGCATAATAAGTTTGTGATTGTTGATGCTAATTCAACAAATCAAAATGATGCTTATGTATGGACGGGATGTATGAATTGGGATGACGAGCAATTTAATTCTGATTATAATAATATTGTAATTGTACAGGACTCTGCATTAGCTCATGCTTATTTGGGCGAATATAATATGATGTGGGGTGATACCGGAGTTGTTCCCAATACCACAGTATCTAAATTTGGACAATATAAAACAAATTTAGGTAGGCATTCATTTACAATAGAAGGGAATCAGGTAGAATTGTATTTTAGCCCGTCAGACAATACAGATTCACATATACAATCATCCATATCATCAGCCAATACAGATATGTACTTTGGCGTATATACTTTTACCATGAATACCGATGCTTCACTTATTGTTTCTAAGTATAATAGTGGTGTTTATGTTGCGGGTATTGACGATAGCTATAGTAATAGCTATTCCCCATATACAACATTTACTTCCGGATTGGGTTCGCACTTCAAGGTTTTTACAGAAACAAGCTCTACTATATATCACAATAAATTTTTAATTGTAGATCCATCCGATGTTTGTTCCGACCCTTTAGTATTAACGGGTTCTCATAACTGGACAAGTAGTGCAAACACCCACAATGATGAAAATACGCTTATAATACACAACGATACTTTTGCAAATTTATATTATCAATATTTCAAAGCTTCATTCACTACACTTGGTGGTGTGCTAACACCTATAAATGGCTGTGGACATGCGATAGTGCCTGTAAATAACGATTTTTTAAATAATGTAAATATTTACCCCAATCCTTCAACAGGTGAATATTCTATTCAGTTTCAACTAACCGATGCAATAATTGCAAACATAGAGGTATTTAACGTGATTGGTAAAAAAGTGGAAACCTTACTAACAAATACAGAATTGCTATATGGTAACTATACATTGCAAGGTAGAATAGCTATTCAGGGTATTTATTTTGTAAAATTTTCTATTGGCAATAGCGTCTATTTCAAGAAATTAGTAATTTCTTGAAATAGGTAAAAAAGACCAAGATATAGGTTAGCACTTATCAGTATTCTTTTAAGTAAGGCTATAAAGTTATTAAAAAAATAATATACCTTATTACATAAAAACATTTTTAAAAATTAATTTTGAGATAATGTTTTTGTAATTTTGTGTATGGCTTCTGTAATAAAAAGAATAAATGAGTTTAATGCAGAAATACCTGAATACCTCAGGCATATAAAATGGAAGGCTATGGAGGAAAGTGCTATCCGGTTTTATAGGGGTACAGCACATATTTTTGCACAAGATTTTATTAAACTCTATAAATACAAACCTAAAGTACGCACTTGGATATGCGGAGATTTACATTTTGAAAATTTCGGCTCGTTTAAAGGAGAAAATAGGCAGGAGTATTTTGATTTAAACGATTTTGACGAATCCATTCTGGCAAGTCCTGAACCTGAAATAGCCCGTTTTTTAACGTGTATTATTATTGCAGCAAACGAAATGAAGGCTTCTGCTTTAAATATACATAAAACATTGCATGTTGTTATGGAAGAATACGTAACAACAATAATAAATAGGAAAGCTTTAATGCTTGAAGAGAAAATAGCACATGGAGCATTTAAGAAATATTTTGAACAGTTAAATGACACGAATAGAACGGAATTTCTACAGAAAAGGACTGAAAAACATAAAGGTCATCTAAAATTAATAACTGATGGTAAGCATTTTTTACCGATAGAAGACTCAAAAAAAGCGGATATCTATAATAGTATATCAATACTACTAAGTGAAAATGAAAATTTTTCTCATTTTGTTTTTGAAGATGCAGCATTTAGAATTGCAGGTACGGGTAGTTTAGGTTTAGAACGCTATTGTATCTTGTTTTTCAGTAAAAAGAAAGGAAAAAACTACCTCATAGATATAAAAGAAGCTAGAAAGTCTTGTTTTGCGAATTTAATAGATATTAAACAGCCTGAATTTCCAAGTGAAGCAATTAGAATAAACACAGTGCGGAATATTATGCAATTTAATTCTCCTGCTTTTGTAAGTAATATTACCATTAATAATAAACAATTTATAGTACAAGAATTGCAGCCATTAAGTAATAAAATGGCTATTAGTGATTTCGGTACTGATTTTGGTACGTTTGGTGAGGTAGCAAAAGAAATGGCGAGATTAGTTGCCTATTCGCATTTGCGAAGCAGTGGTAATTATGGTTCTTCTACCGTTGATGATTTACAAAAATTTGTATCAAAAAAACAATGGCAACGAGATATAATAGAACTTAGTGCGGTAATGGCTAAGAAAAATGATAAATATTATAAACAGTTTTTAAAAGCGGAAAGATAAATATTACGAATTTTGTTTTAAGAATAGAAAAAATACTTTTTACAAGAAAATTTTATTACCTTTGTCATCCGTTTATAAAAGTCAAAAGTTTTTCTTTTGGCTTTTTACTATTTAAGAAAATAGAAAAACAAAAAAGACTGTATTTTTTGTTTTAAATATTATAAACTAAGTAAATACGGGCATAGTTCAATGGTAGAATAGAGGTCTCCAAAACCTTTGATCGTGGTTCGAATCCGCGTGCCCGTGCAGACTATGTTTAAGTAGCGATAAAAATTCAACTTTTTTATCGCTACTTAAACTATTGATTTTTTATTATTTGAAATTATTAAGATGAACAAAATAAGCATATATGTACAAGAAGCATACGAAGAATTGCTTCATAAAGTAAGTTGGCCTTCGTGGGAAGAATTACAACAAACTACAATTTTAGTTTTAGTAGCTCTTATATTAGTTACATTTGTTATATTCGGAATGGATTTTGTTTCGGACTTAGTACTGAATTTAATTTATAAATTAAGCGGTAAATAATGACAAGCGAGATAAATGAAATAACACCGTCATCGGAAGAGGTGGTGAATGAGGTAGTAAAACCTGTACAGGACACTAAGTGGTATGTGATTAGGGTAATAAGCGGCAAAGAAAGAAAAATAAAAGAATATATAGATAAAGAAACCAAACTTAATAATTGGACTAACTCTGTTGTTCAGGTACTAAGCCCTATTGAAAAAGTATTTAAAGTACTAAACGGAAAAAAAGTACTTAGAGAAAAAACATTATATCCCGGTTATATCTATTTAGAAGCTGTTGATGGCAAATTAACCGATGATATTGTTGTTGGCATAAAAAATATAAACGGTGTAATTCATTTTTTGGGTAAAGACCACCCAATACCTTTGCGTAAAACAGAGGTAAACAAAATGTTTGGTAAAATGGACGAAGTAAGCGACAGTGGCATAAGTTATGCAGATCCATTTATTTCGGGCGAAACAGTAAAAATTGTTGATGGTCCTTTCAACGACTTTAACGGTGTGGTTGAAGAAATTAATGATGAGAAAAAGAAATTAAAAGTTGTAGTAAAAATATTTGGCAGAGCTACACCTGTAGAATTAAATTATTCTCAGGTAGAAAAAATAGCCTAAATTATCTTATCTATTATAAAAAGACCGTTTTAAAATGTGAGTTTTAAAACGGTCTTTTTTTTATTAGCACACATTGTATTTCAATATATATAATGTGTTTATTTTTTTTCAATGTAAGTTGGAATGACAAATAAGTGGCTGTCTATAGGATTCATTACTTTATTTATTCACAACTTTCCTTAATTTTTCAAAACCATTACCTAAACTAATAAAAAAGCCGAAAACCATAATTATCACTCCTACCCATAGAACATTAATGTATGGGAAAACAATAGCCTTTAATACAATAAATTCATCTTTTGTATCTGTTTGCATTACTGCAACTTCAGCTACAGGTTTATCTTTACCTTCAATTATTAAATTAGAGAATCGGGTGTATAGCTCCATATTCAAGTTAGTATCTTCAATATAATCTATTTTAAGGCTTTTTTGATTCAGGTAATTACGCATTACAAATGCAGGTTCAATATTTTTCACAAAAGTGTCGGCATAATAAACAGCCAAAGAAACTTTAACCGCAAGGTCGCTGTCGCCAAGTTTGTATCGGGTATCGGTTGCCCCTTTAATAAGTCCATTATATACCATATATCCACCTCTAACAAAAATAGTATCTCCTCCTTCTTTTTTTAATAAATGACTGTTGTAAGCAGGCGCTTTTTCTTTACTTTTATCCGGTGCCTGATTAATATAAGTAAAAATATCTCTGTCTATATAATGTTTTGTAGAAGGATTGGCACTTAAACCTTGGCTACCTTTAGGGTTAATAAATGCATCGGGATATAACATAAATTCCTCAGTATTCTTTTTTGTAGCCGAATCTTGTCGTATCATTTTTACTTTATAATAGATACGTTTATCCTTACCCTCCACCTCGCTGTCGCCAATATAAGTAGCTTGATATTCGCCCATAGCAACTGGAGCGTTTAGGTATAAAACAATATTTTCCATACTCTCTTTCTGATTTTCTTGTATGGTTTTTTTGCCCATATTAATTACTTTACCATCTGTATTATTAGAAATTACATGCTTATTATAAGACGAAAGTAAAATACCTAAGAGAACAGTTGCAAAACCAAAATGAGCTACTGATGCACCCAGTTTTTTAAACTTTGTTTTTTGTATTGCAATACCATAATAGATGTTTGCAACCATACCAAAAGAAGCTGCAAAAAGCATTAATACATATTGCCCTTGAGTAATTTTTTGTCCCCATGCTATAAAAACAGTCATTATAATGGCAATTAAAGTTGGGAAAAGTAAATGCTTTAAGAGTGTTTTAATGTCTTCTGTTTTGTATTTCATATACAAGGTAGCACCTGAAAGTATTCCTAATACAACCGCAATCCATACCTGAATATTATTGTAATGTGTCATTGGCTCGTTTGGTGGTGCAATATCATTACCGGTAAAGAATTTTACTAATGGCGACCATACCGGTATAGACGTAGTTATAATAATCTGCAACGAGGAAAGAAATAAGATTACAGAGCCAACAAACATCCAAAATTCACGAGTAAAGGTGCCTTCCTCTGTTTTTATTCGTGGTATTTTTTTCCAGTTTTTTATTAAAACAAACAATGCTGTAGCTAGTAAAATTGCAATTACGAATAATAAATGGTAGGTCATAGACTTGCCATCTCCCGTAAATGCATGTACCGATGTATTACCTAAAATACCCGTACGAGTAAGAAAAGTAGCATACCATACCAATAAATGTGTGAGTAATAATAGTACAAAAGTAGCTACCAATGCTCTGCCACTTGCTTTATAAGATAATAAAGTATGTAGCCCGGCCATTAAGGTAAGCCAAGGAACCAGAGATGCATTTTCTACAGGGTCCCAAGCCCAATAACCGCCAAAATTTAATGATTCGTAAGCCCATGCACCACCCATCATAATACCCGTACCTAACACAGCACCATTTAGTAAAGTCCATTTGATGGTAGGTTTTACAAAACTTTCATAATCTCCTTTCCAAATTGCGGCAATACAATATGCAAATGGTATGAGTGATGCTGCAAAACCAAGAAACAAAACCGGAGGATGAATAACCATCCAATAATTCTGTAACAATACATTTAGACCATTCCCATCTTGCATAAATTTTGTTTCCATGTAATTAGGGTTCGTAAAAATGGGAGCTCCTTGCATGGCATGTCGCATTAAATCGAAAGGTGTTGCTCCTATTTTATATTCGGCACTTATATAAAAGCCTAAAAGCATAGTGCTTAGGCATACCTGTACTAATGATATGATAGTCATTGTACGTGTTTCTAAACCTTTAGCCGTTTTCATAACAATAATGCCTAATACACAATGCCAAAAAGACCATAGCATAAAACTGCCTTGTTGCCCTTCCCAAAAACAAGAAAGTAAATATTTGCCCGGCATTGCTACCGATGAATGCTCCCAAGCATAATGATATTCAAAAAGATGATTTTCTATAATGTAGTATAGGGCTATAAAAATACCAATAACAGCAAAAGAATGTAGAAAGAAGCCCCATCGACCTAATAATGTCCAGCTTGCACTGCTTTTAATATTTGTTAGCTCTGTTCTTGTAGCTCTAAAATAACTGAAGGTGCTAAACAAGGCTGCAACAAAAGAGGTGATTACAAAAAAATGACCCACACTACCGGGTAATAAATGCTCGCCAATAAAAGTTGTACTCATTAAATATTTATTATGTTTTAAAACCCAAAAGTAGTTTATCTTATCAGATTAAATTATTGTAATTTGGTATTGACAGATAATATTCATAAAAATGAAAAATAAATTATATTTGTGTTTTTTAAAAATGTATAAAAATAGATAATTGTAAGATTTTCCTTTTAATGTAGCTTTGTCTTTTTATTGGATATTATTTGTGATGACAATTAAACCGGAACATAAAATGTTACAGTTTTAAGGTTATGCAATTGTAAGAATTTAGATATAATATGATTTTTTCATCAAAATTAATTGAAGATGCAGTACAAGAATTTTCAAGATTGCCGGGTATTGGAAAAAAAACTGCCTTGCGAATGGTACTGCATTTGCTGAAAATGGAAAAAAGTGATGTTGACAATTTTACAGGGGCATTGTCCTTAATGAGGCATGAAGTAAAACACTGTAAGGTTTGCAATAATATATCGGACGATGACTTATGTTTATTTTGCCTTAATCCGGCACGTAATCAAAGGCAGGTATGTATTGTGGAAAATATTCGGGATGTAATTGCAATAGAAAGCACACAACAATATAATGGCGTATATCATGTTTTAGGTGGTATTTTATCTCCATTAGACGGCATTGGGCCCGAACAATTAAATATCTCCTCTTTACATGGCAGAATTCAAAAAGAAGAGGTAAGCGAATTAATAATGGCATTAAGTCCCACAATAGAGGGCGACACAACAGTTTATTACATAGCCCGACAATTAAAAGATTTACAGGTAACTATCACTACAATTGCCAGAGGCATTGCTTTTGGCGGGGAACTGGAATATGCCGACGAGCTTACCTTAGCAAAATCTATTGCGAAAAGACAACCGGTAGAAAATTATGTAAAATTTTAAATAATTTATATACTAATATTACCCTTATAAACGAAACTTGCCGGACCCGATAAAACTATATTTGTTGCACTTAGTGGTGTATTTTTACAGAAACTAACTTCTAAATTACCTCCTTTTGTTTCTATTTTAATATTAAAGAAACCGGTATTTAATTTTGTGCTTGCAATAGCACTTGCGGTAACCCCTGTACCGCAACTAAGTGTTTCATCTTCTACTCCTCGTTCGTAAGTACGAACCAATAAGTTATCCCCTACTATCTGCACAAAATTTACATTTATACCGGCAGGTGAGAATTGCGATGCATATCTTATTTGTTTTCCTGTTTCGTAAACATTCATATTATCAACATCTTCAACCCATTTTACATAATGAGGCGAGCCGGTATTTAGAATGGCATTCGTATCTGTGAATATAATATCATCAACATTTTGCATGTTCAGATTAACTATTTTATTAGACGAAATAGTAGCAGTATGTACACCATCTACTGCAATAAATGTGGCAGTATTTTCGATTATATGTAATAATTGTGCAAAAGCTACAATGCATCGTCCTCCGTTACCACACATAGTACTTTCATTACCGTCAGCATTATAATAAACCATTTTAAAATCGTAACCTATTATATCTTCTAATACGATTAGTCCATCAGCACCAATTCCAAAATGTCTATTGCAAAGTAGAGCAATTGTTTTTGTTGATAATAATATATTTTGTTTTCTATTGTCTATTAAAACAAAATCGTTCCCACAGCCTTGATATTTAAAAAAATCCATGTGTAAAAAGTATATACAGCAAAATTATCTCTATATTAAATTGAAATAATGTTGTTGTAAAGTTAATTTATTTGTGCAAAGTAAAAAGTATTTCTGTATAAATGTATTCATAGATTTTTATACTTAAATTTTTTGAGAAAAAACAATATCTTCGCTGCAAATTATTTTATAATAACAATTTATATTTTTAAATTGCATTTGGAGAATAATATATATCGTTAGTTTCTTTATGCAAAATGTAAGTTTTTTTTGTAATTTATTACTGAAACTAATTTACATTAATGTATATTATTATCATTATCAATTATAATTAAAAAATATTACTATATTTGTGCTTAATTCAGGAAAGTATGCATTGTAAAAATACATTTAAATATTTTTTATTGTTAATTTTTTTATTGCAAATAAGTAGTGCCAATTGTCAAGTTGCAAATGCTGAAATTGATAAACGTTTTTCGGTATTTTTTAGTTTGGGATATGGTTTGCAATACCCAATGAATTCTACTATACATGTAATACAGTACCCTTTAAAAAACGACTATTACTTAAGTAATGTAACTGCTACCGGGCAAGCGGCGGGTGGTACTAGTTTTTCATTTAAACAATTGAGCTGGCATATTGGTTTTTTTTATAACTATAATCAATCGCGTGGTTTTGAATTATGTTATGACCCTTATCTCTATTACCTAACTGCCGACCAAAAAATAAATGCGAATGGTACTATGGGGGGAAATAAGTTTAGTAAAACATTACTTTATAACAGTAAAAATAATTATTACAACTTGCACGACGGTACAGGTGCATTGCAAGTAAATTATATAACCAGATTTGGCTTGTTTAGAAGTATTACACACAATTTCGCATTAGACCTTATTGGTAGATTCGGACTTGGAATAGTAATGCCAAGGTCAGAAAGTAGTTTGGATACTGTTAAAATACATCATTTTTCTACAAATCAGTTTGCAGGTGTTTGTGCAGGTACGGAAGTAGGGCTACGAGTAGTAACACACAAAAGGATTTACTTGGAATTAAATTATAAGATAAACTATGCATCGTTGTTAAATGTTAGCGTATATGAGGGTACTGCAACCCAATTGCAGGGTACAAATATGGTCTTAGCACATTTAGGAATTCTGCTTCCGGCAACAAAAAGAAATCCTTTATTCTTAATTGGTTGGCCCCACAGAAAAGTAATAACCAAGCCAAAACCAATGTATAAAAAAGAAACTGATTATTAATAATACGCATTAAATTTGTTTTGCATTTGTCGTATTTTGATTTTCTAAATAATTTTTATAGTTTTAGGGCTTCAAAACTTGTTTCTTTAGCGTTTTATCATCTATTTTCAATTATAGTTGATAATAAAGTATGTATTATCTATTTATGGATAGTAATATAAACAAGTTAAAAATTTTATTTTTATTCATTTATTTTATATTTTGATAATATGCAGGTTGCTTGTAAAAAATAAATATGCAGAAAAGAGTTAAATTGTTATTTTTATCGGCATTTGTTTTTCTTACCACCTGCTTATTAAGTAAAGTAGATGCACAAGTAATGAACTGGCACGAACGGCATAGGGGTTCGTTGTATCTTAGTGGTGGCTTAGGTATTCAGAATCATCAGGCATCAACTATACATTTAAATCAAAATACTTCTAATCCTAAAATAGATTTATTAAATGTTGCCGCATTAGACAATAATGCTAATAACAGTAGTTTTTCTGCAAACAAATTAAGGTACACATTAGGGTATTTTTTTAATTATAAACAAAATCTGGCAATAGAAATAAGCTACGAACCGCTAAGCTACTATGTTACAGATTTGCAAAATATACATACTAAAATCGGTACTAAAGATACCAATATCGTGTTTTCGCAAAAAAATGGTAACTATTATTATTTTAATAATAAATCTAAATTAATACAGCTAAACTTAGTAAAAAGGAAAGGTTTATTTAGAACCATAGACCATAAAATAGCAATGGATGTTTTAGGCAAAATAGGTGCCGGGCCAGTGTTATTAACAGCTCAAAACAGTATTTTGGGTAATGCAAATGTTCCGGTTGCACAAAACAATTGCGGTTTTAATGTTGATGCCTCATTAGGATTACAGCTTACCTACAAAATGCATATATATTTAGAACTTGCAGGTAAGTATGACTATGTAAGCCTTAATAATTTGAATATATATAAAGGTACTGCAAGCCAAAACTATGCTACAACTTCTATTATTTTAAATTTAGGTTATAAATTTTCTATTACACGTTACAACCCTATGTTTAGAAAAGGTGAAAAGAAACGACCTAAAGGAGTACCAGACGGACCGGAACCTCGTGGAGATATTAAAAAAGAGGAAAAACCGAATTTCGGTTACGATGTTTGGTAGTTTTTGTTATCATATATTATTTACTTAAACATGGCAAAACAGATAAGATATTTAATATTATCTATAATACATGTATTTATTTATTCTTATGCACTAAATGCACAAATTGATACTAAAAGCTTTTTAAAATACCAGCTAAGTATTCCAAAAGTATCTAAAGCATGGGCAAAATATAATGATAGTGCAAAAAATGAATTTGCAAAAAGCAAAATTGATTATCCGCCATATGAAATTTATTTACGTGCATTTAAAGCCCAAAATGAACTGGAATTATGGGCAAGAAATAATGATACTGCCGAATATACATTAATAAAAACACTACGTGTATGTGCTATTTGTGGCGTTTTAGGACCCAAAAGGGCAAGAGGGGACAACCAAATACCGGAAGGTTTTTATTTTATTGAAGAATACAATCCTAAAAGTGAATTTTATTTATCCTTGCGTATCAATTATCCTAACTTTATAGATAAAAAAGTGAGTGCAAGTAAAGAATTGGGTGGAGATATTTATATACACGGTGGATGTGTAACCATAGGTTGTATGCCTATGACAGATGAAGGCATACAGGAACTTTATGTTATTTGCCTGAATGCAAAAAGTAAAGGTCAAAATAATATTCCTGTACACATTTTTCCCACAAAATTTACAAAAAACGGCATGAATTATTTAAAACGTGAATATGGTAAAGACAAAGAAAAAATACAATTTTGGAATGATTTGAAGGTGAGTTACGATTATTTTGAAAAACATCACAAACTATTGCCACTTTGCTATACAATAGATGGCAGATATTTAAATTAGCATATTAGCTCAAAACAGTTTCTTATATTTGCTTGCAATTTATAAGGCATTACCAATATGCACCAATTACATCAGTATTTAAAGACTATTATTGTTTATTGTAGTGTACTAATTGGGCTTGTAAGCCTGTTGTCATCTTGCGAAAAAGAAGTACATATAGATTTAGGTACTTCTCCACCTGCATTGGTAGTGCAAGGTGCTATAGAAACAAATACCCCTCCTTATGTTTTATTAACGACTACCATAAGCTTTTTTTCTACTGTGGATCTTGCAACACTCGAAAACAGTTTTGTACATAATGCCATAGTAACCGTATCCGATGGTTCTAAAACAATCACTTTAAAAGAATATTCTTTAGATACAGGTGCTAAAAACAATAAAATATATATTTATTCAATTGATACAAATAACATTAGCAATATAATGTTAGGCGAAGTTGGTAAATATTATACACTTACCATTACCACGAATGGTAAAACATATACATCGGTTACAAAAATACCGAATCCCAAAGGTGTTGATACTATGTGGTTCGACAAACCTCTTTTTAGTAATGCACAAACTCCTGATAGTGCCTTGCAATTGTTTGTAAATTATACCGACCCCGATACGATTGGTAATTGTGTACGATATTTTACTAAAAGAAATAATGAACAGTTTTATCCATCCGGAATATTTAAAGATGAGGCTGTAAACGGACTAAGAATTCCGAATATAGGTTTAGAAGCCGGCTATGACGATAGTTCAAAGGTAAATGCTGATTCTCTTAGATATTTTTATCCGGGCGATACAGTTACACTTAAATGGTGCGAAATAGATAAAAAAGTATATGACTTTTGGGCATCTTACATTTATGGTGGAACAGTAATTGGAGACCCATTTGCTACACCCATAAATTTGAAATCTAATATTAGCAATGGAGCTTTAGGAGTATGGTCGGGATATGGCTCGGTTTTTAAAACAATGGCAGTACACAGATAAAAATACAAAATAGATTAGCTGTTTTTACTTATAGCTATATAATTATTACAAAAAGATAAATTAAAATGAACGAAAACGAAAAAGTACACTGTTTAATAATTGGTTCGGGACCGGCAGGATATACCGCTGCTATCTATGCTGCACGCGCTAATATGAAACCAATTCTGTATCAAGGATTACAACCGGGTGGGCAATTAACCATTACTACCGAAGTAGAAAACTACCCCGGTTACCCGGAAGGCATTATGGGCCCGCAGATGATGATAGATTTTGAAAAACAAGCTATTAGAATGGGTGCTGATATTAGGTGGGGAATGGTTACCAAAGTAGATTTCTCGAAACGACCTTTTTTATGCGAAATAGATGAAGAAAAATGGATAGAGGCAGACAGTGTTATTATTGCAACAGGAGCATCGGCAAAATGGCTTGGCTTAGAATCTGAGCAACGATTAAACGGTCATGGTGTATCAGCATGTGCAGTTTGTGATGGTTTCTTTTTCAAAAATCAGGAAGTGGCAATTGTAGGTGCAGGAGATACCGCTTGTGAGGAAGCTTTATATCTGTCTAAACTATGTACAAAAGTACACATGATAGTAAGAGGTAGTGCTATGAGAGCAAGTAAAGTTATGCAGGATAGAGTACTTAAAACACCCAATATAACCGTATATTGGAACTCTGAAACAGTGGAAGTTTTAGGTGAGCACAAAGTGGATAGCGTAAAACTGAAAAACAATAAAACCAACGAAGAGACAATAGTACCTTTAAAAGCGTTTTTTGTGGCAATCGGTCATCAACCCAATTCATCTTTATTTGCAGGTATCATAGATATGGATGAACAAGGGTATATTATTACAAAACCCAACTCTACTAAAACAAATATTGAAGGTGTTTTTGCATGTGGCGATGTACAAGATAAAATATACCGCCAAGCAGTGAGTGCCGCAGGTAGCGGTTGCATGGCGGCATTAGATGCTGAAAGATACTTGGGAACTTTGGAATAGAACGGCGAATATTTTTATGTTTTTTTGAAATAAAATTTACAATGCAAGAATTCAGCAATTATTTATAACTCAAAAAATAAATACAATATGAAGCCATTCGATTGGAGTACTTTTATACTTAAAATTTATATTAATGCCTCTATGAATAAAGTATATGATTCATGGACTATACGCACAAATCTTGAAAAATTCTTTCTTAAAAAGGCAGAGTTTACTAAGCCCGATGGCTCTATTAGGGATAATAACAGCCCCATTGAAACTGGGGATACTTATGAATGGACATGGCACGGTTACCTGGACGAAAATGCCGAACATGGCAATGTGTTAGCTGCAAATGGCTCGGACAGTTTCCAATTTGTTTTTGGTAAAGCAGGTACAGTTACCGTAAACCTTAAAGAAAAAGATGGTTTAACCGAAGTACTGCTAACGCAAGATAATATACCAACTGATGAAAAAAGTAAAGTAAACTATCATGTTAATTGCTCTAAGGGGTGGACTTTTTATCTTGCCAATTTAAAATCAATATTGGAAGGTGGTATAGATTTAAGGAATAAAAATGCAAATCTTACTAATGTTATCAATTCCTAATAATTAGAAAAATAAGACTTTTAAAAAAATAATTCAAAAAGTGTTTGGAAATACTATTTTTATATTAATTTTATTGAAACACTTTTTTAATTATGTACAGCAAGCTTTATAGTTTTTTTATTTTCTGTATCTTATTAGTATCTACTGAATCTATTAATGCTCAATGCCCCACAGGCAGGTACTTATATAACGGGCTTTTTAGTACTGTAACTATTGATAGTGTTGTGTATAGTACTGCCAATGGTACTACCTTAAAAATGGATATTTATCAACCGGTAGGTGATACATTATCTGCCAGACCATGTATTATTTTGGCACATGAGGGTAGTTTCGTATCAGGTAATAGACAAAATGATGCAACCGTAGTAAGCTTATGTACTAATTTTGCAAAGCGTGGTTATGTAACAGTTTCTATTGACTACCGATTGGGTAGTTTTATAAATATGCTTAATGCAGATTCTGCAACTGCTATTGTAGTAAAAGCAATTAGCGATGGTAAAGCAGCAATTCGATATATGGTACGAGATGCAGCTACTACTAATTTATATAAAATAGATACTAATAATATTTTTATTGGTGGCAATTCTGCAGGTGCGGTATTAAACATGAATCTTGGTTATTTGGATAGTATCAGTGAATGTTCGCCAATGGTATTGGCTGCATTAAATGCCAATGGTGGTTTTGAAGGTAATAGTGGTAATGCCGGTTATACAACAAAATTTAAAGCAATCATTAATTTGGCAGGCGCTGTAAATGATACTAACTATATAAGTGCAGGCGATAAGCCATCGGTAAATGCACAAGGGTCTTTAGATAATGTTGTGCCTTACGAGTGTGGTAGTCCGTTTGGTTTTGTGCCGGTAACATTGTGTGGGTTGGGGCGTTTAGAACCAGCTTATGTAAGAAATTCTATTTACCATATGAGCCATGTTTTCGATTCAGATGGGCATGTGCCATGGGATACTTCAGTAACAAAGTTCAATTTGATGGACTCTATGGTTACCGTTTTTTTGTATAATCTTATTTGCACCAATATTGCTGCCGTAAATGAAGTAAGTTTAAATACAGACCTAAGTTTATACCCCAACCCCGCAAAAGATGAATTAAATATTACATCATCACAAACAATAAGTGAGGCAATTGTATATGATGAAACAGGAAGAGAACTATATACTCTTAAAAATATAGACCATACAAATTGTAGAATAACAACAAAGCTCTGGCAAGATGGTATCTATTTTGTAAAAATAAGGTTTACAAATGCTAATAATGCCCCATTAGTGAAAAAGATAATTGTAGGTTTTTAAAAACAATAATAAGATATAGAGCTATATATTTAATATATTTTTAACTCGTAAGCTATAATATTTTTTATGAAATGTTAGATATTTTCTAATTGCTGTATCGGTATAAGTTTAAATGGATTTGAAATACGAAGTTTTCCTTCAATAAGTTGTCCATCACTCATGTATTCAGATAAGAGAATTTTGCAATTACTTTCAAGTGCTGATGATAAAATAAGGCTATCCCAATAACCGAATTTATACTTTATAGATAAGTAGAATGCATTTGCAATGATTGAAGAATTAATTTGTACAACGTTCAAAACATTCATTAGATTGTTTCCATGTGCATAAGCTTCTATCTTTTCAAATTTTAGTTTTCTTAAACAAATATTTACATTTTCATTTATAACCTGTGTACTTATAGTATATTCAGGCGTGAGAAATGATGTTATTAATTGTTTCCTTTCATTATTTGCATCAAACAAATATAAAACAACATTACTATCAATAAATGTATGTTTATCTTTCATTGATTTCGTTCCTGTCAATTTTAATTTTTTCAGAGCAAGGTCTTGGCGATAGTATTCAGTTTTGCCGTTATATCAAAATGGTTGCAGATCTTGGAGCAAACATAATTTTTGAAGTGCAGGAGCAATTGGTGGAAGCGCTATCCAGCTTGAGGGGAGTGGTAAAAATTATCCCATTGGGCGCAGACTTACCAGAATTTGATTGCTATTGCCCATTATTGAGTTTGC
>CAIYTT010000239.1 GCA_903929195.1 uncultured Bacteroidota bacterium | reverse complement strand
TTATTTATTTTTTATATATTCTATGGTAATAACATGGGTAATGGGTTTTATTTCTTTTGTAACAGTAGAAAAACGATGCATTGAATATGGGAGGAAATTGGATAAACGAATTGGAAAAATATAAACGGATACAATTAAGTAGAAAAAAAGAATCTATATTTTTCTTTTATTAGCTATTTATGTATTTTTACCTAAAAAAATAATGAAAAATAGTTTAATATTTTTACTCACTGTTTTATTTTTAGGAACATCCACAGTTTCGTATGCTGCATTTGTAATGCCTGCAAAAAATAATATAACTCAAGTTGTAAAAAAAGAATTAAGTATAGCAAATGAAGCCGAAATGAAAGCTTCCACATTAGCAATACCTGTTATTGATGACCATCAAATGCATCGCAATACTAAAACAGGGTGGCAAGGTATTGTTTCTGTTTGTTGTGCCGTATTGAGCTTAGCAACTCTTAGTGTTGGTTTTTGGGTATTATTTGGCATTGCGGCCTTTGTATTCGGGTTATTGGGTGTAAGCCATAGAAAACATTATAATACCGGTTTAGCAATTGTAGGTATTGTTGTTGGGGGATTAGAAATATTGTTAGTTATAGTTATTCTACTACTTATTGCTGCCCTTGCAGGTACTGTATTATAAACAATAGGCTAAAAAATAACTTCTATAAATTAATATGACAACTTTTTTGAAGTTGTTATATCGGGGATGAAATGTAATTTTCAATACTCGTTAAAAGCAAGTGAACTATAATAGGATTCTTCTAATCAATAAAGATATGTCAAATTTCCTTCAATTTGACATATCTCAACAAACCACCACCACCACCTTTTGCCATTTCTGATTGTTTCTTAACTCCTTTATATTTAGCAATTATGTATAGACTATCATTTTTTTTTATTGTAGTATTAAAAAATAATCAGCACTAAAATCAATTAAACGTTTGTTTAGTTTAAACAAGTGTTTAACTTTGCATCGAAAATAAATCTAAACATAAGAAAAGATTTATTTACAGAATGGAATACAACGAAAAACAGATTGCTATTATTGATATTGCAGAAAAATTGTTTGCAGAAAATGGTTATGATGCCACTTCTGTAAGAGATATAGCACATGATGCAGGTATTAATGTAGCCATGATTTCTTACTATTTCGGTTCGAAGGAAAAATTGATGGAAGCTTTGTTTGAGAGAAAATCAACCAATATTCGTATTAAGGTTGAAAATCTGATTCAAAATGAAAATCTGAGTCCTTTACAGAAAATAAATGTATTAATTGACGATTATATTGAAAAATTTATTGCACAGCAAGGGTTTCATAAAATAATGATGCGAGAACAAATTATTGAAAAAGATACTACTGTAGCAAGCATTATTTTAGAACTAAAAAAAAGAAACCTTGAATCAATAAAACTTTTAATTCAAGAAGGACAAAAAAGCGGAAGTTTTATTAAAAATATTGATGTTGTGCTTATGATGACAACAATGGTAGGCACAGTAAGCCAGATGATTTCTTCTCAATATTTTTATCGTGAGGTAAATAATATGCAACAAATGGACGAAATAGAATTTCGTAAACACATGAAAAAAAAATTAAGCGTACACTTAAAAAAACTTTTTAAAGCACTACTGACTTATGATTCACAATAATAAATACAGACCATTGAAATTTATTGCCATTTCTATTTTTTTACTATTGCCTCTAATTCCTTTAAAGGCACAAAATGTAAAAAACATTTCTTTGCAACAAGCAATAGAGCTATCAGTAAAAAGTAGCAAAAAGCTAAAAATTGCAAATGCAAAAATTGACGAGGCTATTGCCAATTATCACATTGCACAAGATAATCGCCTGCCCGACCTTAAAGCTTCCGGTACTTATATGCGTTTAAACAACCCCGATGTAAGCTTGAAGATTAAATTAGGCAGCAGCCAAGCCAAACCAATAAGTGTAAATGAGGTTTCTTATGCAAGCGTTAATTTGTCTATACCTGTATTTTCAGGCTTTAAAATAAAATACGGCATAGAATCGGCTAAATATTTAGAAATGGCTACTAAGCTGGATGCCGATAATGATAAAGAAGAATTAATTCAAACTATTATTAATGCATATTGTAATTTATACAAAGCAAAAAAAACAGTAGATTTAATTAAAGAGAATCTTAAACAACAAGAGAAAAGAGTAACAGATTTTTCAAATCTTGAAAAAAACGGATTACTTGCACGTAATGATTTATTAAAAGCACAATTACAAAAATCGAATATAGAACTTACATTATTAGATGCTGAAAATAATTTGAAAATAACCAACATAAATATGGATTTATTGTTGGATATGCCTGAAGATGTTGATTTGATACCCGATACAATGTCTTTTCACGATATTAGTTATACAGGTACTGTAATAGAATGGGAAGATAAAGCATTTCATAATAGAAAAGATATTGCTTCTATAACTTATAAAGAAAAAGCAGCTATTGTAGGTATTAAAGCCGCAAAAAGCGACTATTTCCCCGGGTTAGCTGTAACAGGTGGTTTAATTGAGGCTAATATACCCGGCTTGCTTACCATATCGAATGCTGCAAATATAGGAGTAGGTTTACAGTATAATTTTGCTTCTTTGTGGAAAACAAGTGCTAAAGTAGCCGCATCAAAAGCGAGAGAACAGCAAGTATTAGAAAGTCAAAATATGTTGGCAGACCAAATAAGAATGCAAATAAATCAGGCTTACGAAAACTATATTTTATGTACTCGCAAAATAGATGTTTATAATGTGGCACTAGACCAAGCAATGGAAAACTACAGAATAAGCCGAAATAAATATAATAACAGCCTGCTTACACTTACCGACCTTTTAGAGGCTGATGTGGCACAACTGCAAGCTAAATTAAATTATACGTTTGCCCAAGCTGATGCATTTGTAGCCTACAAAAAATTAGAACAAACAGCTGGTTTACTTTCAGGAAATTATATAAAAACAAATAAATAATAAATTTCAAACACTAATTAATTATATAAATTATGTCAACTGCACCAAATAGCGAAGTGAATAACAAACAACAAGCTGCAACAACAGAAAACAAAGAAATGAAAAAGAAAAACAAGGCATTCCCAATAATACTTATTGCTGTAGTAATTATTGGTGGTGGTTTTGGTTTCAGTAAATATTTACATGGTTTGCACCACCAAGAAACCGACGATGCCCAAATTGATGCATCAATAAGCCCTGTTATACCGCGTATTTCCGGTTTTGTAACCGAAATAAGAGTTAAGGACAATCAGCGAGTGCATAAGGGTGATACATTAATTGTATTAGATAATAGAAATGAATTGATAATGTTGCAACAAGCACAAGCTGCATTAAACACAGCTCAAAGTAATTTGGGTTTTGCACAAGCTACAACAAATGCATCTAAAGTAAATATTAATACTTATCAAGCAAATGTAAGTACAGTTGATGCTCAAATTGAAGCAGCAAAAGTAACATTGAATCGTGCTAAACAAGATTATGACAGATATGCAGTGTTAATAAAAGACCATACGGTAACACAGCAACAATACGAAATAGCAGAATCTGCTAAGCTTGCAGCAGAGCGTCAATTGCAAATATTATCTGACCAAAAAAATGCTGCTGCCCGCCAAACCAATGCTGCAACCGCACAAAGTAATGCAACCGGCCAACAAGTAAATGTTGCAAATGCTACCATACAACAACGTATGACAGATGTGGAAAATGCTAAATTAAATCTGTCTTATACGGCAATCATTGCTCCTGAAGATGGCTATATATCTAAAGTAAATGTACAATTAGGTCAATTACTACAAGCCGGACAATCATTATTCAGTGTTGTTTTAGACCAAAACCCATGGGTAGTAGCTAATTTTAAAGAAACACAAATTTCTAAAATGAAAATCGGTCAGCGCGTTTTAGTGCATGTAGATGCATTTCCGGGGCATGACTTTGAAGCTAAGCTAAGTTCTTTTTCTCCTGCTACCGGTGCTCGTTTTTCTCTTTTACCTCCGGATAATGCGTCGGGTAACTTCGTAAAAGTGGTGCAAAGATTGCCGGTAAAAATTGAATTTACAGGTAATGAAGAACATATTAAAGAATTACGTCCGGGTATGAATGTGGATGTAGATGTAATTATTGAATAAGTGCTTTTTTTGTAAGCATAAATTAAATTAGATTTTTATTTGTAATAATCGTTTATATGCAAATAAAAAATAAAGATAGAAATACGCATCCTTTAAAAAGGAACTGTAAAATAGAATATTATGCAACAAGAATCTTTGGTTGAATATGGCTCGCGTAGGGTAATTATAACGATTACAGCCATTTTTTGTGCCTTGCTCGAAATTGTTGACTCCACAATAGTAAATGTTGCCCTTAATGATATGAAGGGCAATCTTGGTGCTACTCTTAATGAGGTAGGGTGGGTAATTACGGCTTATGCTATTGGTAATGTAATTATTGTGCCTATGACAAGTTGGTTGTCGGCACAGTTTGGTAGAAGAAATTATTTTGCTGCTTCTATAATGATATTTACAATTTGTTCTTTCTTATGCGGTAACGCACATGGCATAGTGCAGCTCGTACTTTTCAGGTTTTTGCAAGGTCTTGGTGGTGGCGCATTATTAGTTACTTCACAAACCATAATTACAGAAAGCTATCCACCTGAGAAAAGAGGAATGTCGCAAGCAATATATGGTTTAGGTGTTATTATCGGTCCTACATTAGGACCGCCATTAGGTGGTTATATTGTAGAACATTTTACATGGCCTTATATATTTTACATAAATATACCAATTGGTATAATAGCTACATTGCTTACGTTAAGATATGTTCGTAGCCCTAAATTTGCAGCTAAAAAATCTGTAAGCGAGGTAGATTGGGCAGGAATCGGGTTATTGGCACTTGCTGTTGGCTCATTACAATATGTATTGGAGAGAGGGCAGGAAGATGATTGGTTCAGTAGCCCCGCTATTACTAGTTTAGCAGTAATATCTTTTTTTAGTTTATTCTTTTTTATTTGGCGAGAGCTTACAGCCAAAAATCCTATTGTTGAATTGCGAGTACTTAAAAACCGGAATTTGAGTATAGGCACTGTTTTATCTTTTATTTTGGGTTTTGGGCTATATGGTTCTACATTTATTATACCCTTATACACCCAAAGCTTACTCGGCTGGACCGCCCAACAAGCAGGGGCATTAATGGTACCGGCAGCGCTTACAACAGCCTTTATGATGCCATTAATAGGTGCTGCATTGCAAAAAGGAGTAAAACAACAATATCTTATAGCACTTGGTATGACCATATTTTGTGTATATAGTTTTTGGGGAGCCAAAATAATGACTACAGACACCGGTTCAGACGCCTTTTTCTGGATGCTGATAGTAAGAGGATTAGGTATGGGTATGTTATTTATACCTATTACTACTTTGTCTTTATCTACATTAAAAGGGCAGCAAATAGGGCAGGGGGCAGCATTTACAGGTATGATGCGGCAATTGGGAGGCTCGTTTGGTATTGCCATAATTACTACATTTATGGCAAGCCAAAATATGGTACATAGAAACGACTTAGTATCTAAATTGCAATATGACAATCCGGCAACACAACAGACCGTTACCGGCATTACACAAAGTTATATATCTAAAGGTATGGCACCGGATATTGCTAAAGCAAGTGCCTTAAAAACATTAGATTTTAGAGTGTTTAAGCAGGCTTCTGTTTTGTCTTATATGGATGTATTTATATTAATAGGTGTAATGTTTCTTATCTGCATACCCTTTATATTAATGGTAAAAGGCAATAAACAAGTTATAAAACTAACCAAAGAAGAACAGGAAATGGCAGCAGCCGCACATTAAAATTTAGTTTAATTTAAATTTATTTAGACAAAAAACTGTTGTAAATAGCTTTAAAAATGTATCTTTGACCGACTGCTAAACAACTTCTGAGGACAAAGATGAATGGAGTGCTAGTTGTAAATAGCTTTAAAAATGTATCTTTGACCGACTGCTAAACAACACCGAGTTCTTATGG
>CAIYTT010000238.1 GCA_903929195.1 uncultured Bacteroidota bacterium | reverse complement strand
TCGTGCATAACTGCTTGCGCATACTCATGTTGACATTGTGTAATGCCAGAATACAGACATTCACTTTCTGCACAAGCGCTTGTCTGAAGCATAAAAAATATGATTGATATTATACAAAGTATTTTCATTAGATATTTTTTTGGTATGTTTTTGTTTATTTATTACTAAAGTAATAAATCTCAATTTTATATGGGCAAATATAGACCATGGTCTAAGGGCTATGTTCGGAGTGGTATTATTAGTTAATACTGCTTTATTTTTTATTTTCAGAAGTTATGCAGGTATTGTTAGATATACAAGTATTGAAGATACATCGAGATTAGTAATTGTAAATGCAATAGCAGCAGTTATCTATTTAGCTGTAAATATATTTTTATTTAGAAATAACCAAGATATTTTTAGTCTTCAATTAGTTACCATTAATTTTTTTGTTACCACTTTTGTAATTATTTCTTATAGACTTACTGTTAAATATTTATTTAATATATATAAGTCGATGTCTCAAGTTGACAAGGTTAATAAAAGAAGGGTTGCTGTTTATGATGCGTCAGCAGACGGTTTGCATATTAAAAACGTAATGAACAGTCTGCCTAACGGTGAATTGCAAGTTGTAGCATTTCTAGATGACTCATTAAGTGCTGCCGGTAAACTTTTAGAAGGCATACCTATTTATAATACACAAGAAAACAGCATAATAAAATTAAAAGAAGATGGTGTAGATTTATTAATTCTTGTAAATAAACATATTGATAAAGAAAAACTTAATATACTCGTTGACAATTGTTTGAGCCAAGGTATTAGAATACAACAAGTGCCTGCAATGCAGGAATGGTTGAATAATAAAATGGATACCAGAGAATTAGAAGATATTAATATTGAAGATTTATTAGAAAGGGAAGTAATTAAAATTCATAATGAAGCCATCTATTCTGAATTAAAAGGTAAGAAAATATTAGTTACCGGTGCTGCCGGTTCTATAGGTAGCGAACTTGTAAGACAATTAATTAATTACAGACCTTCACTAATAATTCTATGCGACCAAGCGGAAACACCTATGCATGAATTATTATTGGAAATACAAGAAAAACACAAGAATATAAATGTAAAAGCATACATAGGGGACATTACAGACAAGCCAAGAATGGAGCATCTTTTTGAAATTTATAATCCTCAATTAGTGTTTCATGCAGCTGCATACAAACATGTGCCTTTAATGGAAGACAACCCATCTATTGCAGTATTAAATAATGTTTTAGGAACAAAAACGTTAGCAGAACTTTCAGTAGCCAATAATGTAGAAAAATTTGTAATGGTTTCTACTGATAAAGCTGTGAATCCTACTAATATTATGGGTGCTTCTAAGAGAATAGCTGAGATATTTATACAAAGTTTTTATAAAAATAACTGCCAAGAAATTGATATTAATAATTCGGTACTACAACTAAGTTTGTAACTACAAGGTTTGGGAATGTACTTGGTTCTAACGGCTCTGTATTACCAAGGTTTAAGCAACAATTACGGAAAGGTGGACCTATTACAGTAACTCACCCGGATATTACCAGATATTTTATGACTATTCCCGAGGCATGTATATTAGTAATAGAAGCAGGTACGATGGGGCAGGGTGGTGAAATATTTGTATTTGATATGGGCAATCCTGTAAAAATTGCAGATTTGGCTCGTAAAGTAATCAGTTTAGCAGGTAAAAAGCCTGATATAGATATTAAAATTGTATTTACAGGCTTACGACCGGGAGAAAAATTATATGAAGAGTTATTAAATAATGCAGAAAATACTCGTCCCACTTATCATGAAAAAATAATGATAGCAGATGTGCGTCAATATGATTTTGATACCGTAAATAAAAAAATTGAGAAATTAATTAACAGTGCCAAACATCATTATACTTTAGAAACTGTATATTTAATGAAAGAATTAGTACCAGAATTTGTAAGTAATAATATTGCTTATGAAAAAATAAATTCCGGAAAATAATTGAATTCAAAATGAACAATTTTATTTGTATTAATTGCTTTAATTTTTTGTTATATAAATTATTTTTAATATAAAAATAAACAAAAAATACTCCTATTTCTATCCTATAAGAAT
>CAIYTT010000237.1 GCA_903929195.1 uncultured Bacteroidota bacterium | reverse complement strand
TGTAAGTAGTTATTTATAAATAAATTTTATGAAATAAAAAATAGATTTACTTTGGGAAGACCTAAGAATAGTTGGACAAAAAACTTGGTCAGAATTAGGTCGAAATTGTAAAATTGAATTAGACCCTAATGTTTATAGATTAGATAATGGTGGTGCAATAATAAAAAAAACAGAACATAATTCTAAAACAGAATTCGGATATACCGTTGATCATTGTTTTCCGATTAGCAAAGGCGGTGATGATAATTTATTGAACTTGCAATTGTTGCATTGGAGAAATAATAAAATAAAAGCTGATGATTTTCCGACACATGAATGGGAAGTTACTATGAATTATAATTCCTCAATTCCACAAAATTATTCTCGTTTTATTATAACTACTTATTCTGATTCTGTCTTGAAAAGCTTAAGTGAAATTTATCCAAGTATTCGTAATATATATTTAACTCAACTTGATAAAGAAAGATATTCTTTGCCTTATTTAATCCGTTTATAATATAGTATAATAGAACCAGAATACCTCCTAACTGTTGCATGTCCATATAAATGAATTCCAAATACCTGACCTATGCTTATAAAAAATTAAGCGAGGAAAACTCTCACTTATTCTCGTTTACAAAGACGATAATAAGGTTAGTCGTTTTATACGCCCTTAAATCTTGTCAAATAAAATAATTAACTTTTTGAAAAACCGGGTACAACAAATATACATTATTAAAAACACAAAAAAGAGGCTACCTTTTCAGATAGCCCCTCACTATTTAAACACACGCACTATTTATTTTCTCTTTCCTCTTACCAATCTCATCGTTGCATTTCTATTTTCTTGTTTGCCTTCATAAGTTCTATTGGTGGCTACCGGTATTTTACTGCCATGCCCTCTGGTAGTTATTCTATTAGGATTAATACCTTTTTTAACCAACTCTGCTTTAACAGCATTTGCACGCTCTATAGACAATGTTTTATTAAATGATTCTACACCGGTACTGTCAGCATTCCCATCAATAATCATCATTAAATTTTTATTTTCTTTCATTGTATCTGCGGCTGCATCTATTTCAGAATAGGCTTCTTGGTGTATGGTTGTCATATTTACATCAAACAAAACCGGAGCTGCAATTTCATACTCATCATTTTTTGTTTCAATAATTGTTTTAACAGCAGGCTCTATATAAGGTACTACTTTTGTACCCGGAAATGTATCTTCTACAATTACTCTAACTAAGGTATCAGGGCAACCATGATTTTTTATTGTGCCGGGTATAAATGGACATCTATCTAAATTATCGGGGATACCATCACCGTCAGTATCCGGACAACCATGAAATTTAGCTAAACCGGGAACCAATACGCAGGAATCTTCACTGTCCATAATGCCATCACCATCCGTATCAGGACATCCATTGAATTTTTTCAAGCCAAATACATCCGGGCATTTATCCTTTTTATTATCAACTTCATCATAATCTTTATCTTTTTTATTACCCAAGAAAAAACGAGCTCCTAAATTGATTCCATAAGATTGATTTGTGATAGCAGAAGTATTATTTAAAACCGAGCTATAATTACCCGAACCATCAGTAAGACGATAATTGCTTTGCGGAGTATTTTTAAATGGTTGATACAAATAGTAAGCACCGAAATTCAGTGCTACATTGTCTGACAAAAAATAGTTTATTGACGGCTGTAACATAAAACCGACAGACATTGTAGAGTATGATACTGTACTTTTGTTATTTGTAGGTGTTTCATTCAAACCAACATTATACCCTAATGCACGTTTTGCATTGAAATAATCGTTTACGTTGCCGTTCGTATTATTTCTAATAAATTGAGTTTTTGTTATCAACCAATCGTTACTTGCCGGTAAAGGCGAATTATCGTAAATAGGGGTTTTCCCACCATCAGCATTTTGACGAAACTGATAGATGGCTTCGTAATCAAACGCTGCATTGGTTTTAGTTTCATTTGTCATGCTCATGTTTAATAAAACACCTGCATCAGCAGTAAAACCCCATCTTTTTGAAAAACGGTCTTTGTATTTGAGCATTAAAGGGATATTCATATTCGTCATTGTCAGGTTTTCTTTCAGGTTGCTGCCTGTAATAATTTGTCTGAAAGTACTACCATTGTAGTCTTTAGCCTGATATTCCACATGAAAATTGTCTAATGAGGCATCACCTTGTTGCATAAGGTACATAAAACCTGTACCGAAACCAAAATGTCGTTTTTTGCCAAAGAAAAATCCTAATTGTACATCAGCTCCATAAGCCATACCATTTGTAAATTTTTGATTGCCGGTATTTGCATTCAATGCATTAAGATAATTGCCGGTTGAATTTACAGTTTTATAGTCTTGTGTGCATAAGCCACCTAAAAGATTAATGTCTAAAACCCAGCGAGACAAACGCATATCTCTGTGTTTATCGGCAAATGCCTTAGCACTGTCTTGGTTATGTTTGTAAATTTCGCTTAGCAGTATTCGGTTGCTATAAGCATCCCAGTTCGTGTTTGCACCGGTATCTGCTCGTTGTGCATTTGTTGCAAATGTAGCACCGGCAGCTAAAAATAATATAAATAATTTTTTCATTTTGTTTTGTTTTTTATTTTTAAAAATCTATTTTTTTGAATCAATAAATATTGTAAAAAATGTACCCGCTCCCGTAGGATTGGGTACATAGCAATTTTAGTTTTTTATGAATCTTGTAGTTGAAATTTTAATACCATCGTGATAACAGGTAATAATGTAGAAACCTGATGCATAATGAGATACATCTATAATAGCATTAAGGTTAAGAGCCTGAAACGAGCTAACTATCTGACCCGTCATGTTAGTTATTTCTACCAGTATATTGCTACCTACTGTCGTATTGATTTCTATATTCAATAGTTCATTTGCAGGATTAGGATAAACCTTAACTTCCGTAATGCCGTTAGTATTTACATTTTGTATAGCCATAGGAGTGTTGAAGTAGGTTTTTTGCAAACAGCCGGAAAAAGCAGTATTTACCCAGTAGTATTTATGGGCTATGTCGGGATTTACAATTAAATAATCCTGATTTGTTTCTCCGGTTAATGTAGTTGCTATAAGTGTAGTCGCATCATCATAACCCCACTGATAAGAATCTTCATTATCGGGTAATGCTATAAAATGCGATTCAAAATAAAGCACTTGCGGTACTTGTGCATTCGAATTACCAACACTCAATTTAAAAGTATCGGCACTTTTACATGCTATACCTGCAACATTTGCAGAAAGAATCACCTCTGCATTTCCTGTATTTGGAAAATTGACAATTGCATTTTCACCATTCTTACTAGTAGCCCATATTGTAGCATTCACACTTGTCCAACTATATACTACCGTTGCAGCAGGTGCAATTGATGTACCAAAGTTCTGATTAATAGTACCTGCACAAACTGTTAATGGAGACATTGTAGTTATAACCGGAACAGAGGGAACTGGATTAACCACTAACACCACATTTTGACTGAATAAACAAGCATTAGCAGTTGCTGTAAATAGATAGTTTACATTTATAGGTAACAGTGTACTATTCCTTAATGTTTCATTTACTGTGCCTGAACCAGAACCGATTGAAGGTAATATAGATGCAACAGTTGAACGACTCCAGATATAACTTGTACCGATAGTTAAACTTGTTGGGGTATATGTGAAAGGTGTACCACTACAACGAGCTTCTAAAAGCAAACCTGACAATCTTGGTGTTGGGTTTACAGTTACAGAAATATCCTGAGAGTTTATGCAGCCATTAGCAGTAATGGTATAGGTATAAATAACAGCAATTGGGTCTGCTGTTGTATTTACCAACATTTCGCTAATTTTTCCGGTATCATTTGTTGCACTATTTGCAATACCGGCAACAGCAGGACGTGTCCAATTGTAACTTGCCGGAATGTTATTGCTAACGGGTATATAAGTAAAAATAATACTATCACAAATAGCCGGCGGCATAGTAGAACTTATAAGAAAAGGAAATGCATTTATAATTATAATTTTACTTGCAGTATCTATGCCACACATATTGGTAATCATATACTTTATGGTATCTGTACCAGCAGAAATACCATTTACCACACCTGCAATAACTGTTGCCGTAGAATTTGAACTAGTCCATATTCCACCGCTTATTATATCGCTTAAAGTAGTAGATGACCCTATGCATATAGCAGAAGAACCGTTTATAGTTCCGGCATTTGGTAATGGATTAACAGTAATTGATTTTATTGCGGTATCTGTTCCGCAGGTGTTTGTTACAATATATTTTATTGTATCTATTCCTGCCAGAACGCCCGTAACATGACCAATACCTGAAATACTAACATTCGGATTGCTCCTGCTCCATGTACCACCGGTAGCCAAGTCGGTTAAATTAATAGTTGAACCTACGCAAACACTTGATATACCATTTATATTACCAGCATTTGGTATGGCATTAACAGTTATTGATTTTATTGCAGTTGTTGTACCACAGGCATTTATTACTGTATAGTTCAAGGTATCTATGCCAACAGAATCGCCGGTAACAAAGACAATAATGCCATCTATATAAGATGCCTTGTTATTGCTGATGCTCCATGTACCACCTGATACAGTATCTGTTAACGTAATGGTAGCACCAATACAAACAGTAGATGAGCCGTTAATAACACTTGTAACTGATGTTGAGTTAATAGTAATCATTTTAAATGCAGTATCTGAACCGCAAGAATTACCTACAATAAAATTAATTGTATCCAATCCTATTGCAACTCCGGTAACAAAACCGGCACTTGATACAATTGCATTGCCGTTACTACAAATCCAAGTTCCGGGAAAAGTAATATCTGTCAAACTAATAATTGAACCAACACAAACACTTGAAGCACCACTAATTGCAGCTACAGCAGGTATTGCATTTATCGTAATTATTTTAATTGCAGTTGTTGTTCCACAAGCACTTGTTATAGCATAGCTTATAGTGTCTATACCACCAATAATACCGCTAACAACACCACCCGACACAGTTGCGGTTGCATTACTGCTACCCCATACTCCACCAGATGTTGTATCGCTTAAAATTATTATTGAACCGGCACATACAGATGTTGCACCATTAATAACGCTAATAGCGGAAGCTGCATTTACTGTAATTGTTTTAGTTGCAGTATCAGTACCACATCCGTTTGTAACTATATATCTTATTGTATCTAAACCAATAGAAACACCTGTAACTATTCCTGCTGAAACAGTGGCTTTAGCATTGGTAGAACCCCAAGTACCGCCGCTTGTTGCATCTGTAAGCGTAATTGTAGAACCAATACAAACAGAAGTTGTACCGTTAATAGTACCTGAATTAGGTATTGTAATTACATTAACGCTTTTTACAACAGTATCTGCACCACAACTGTTACTAACAATATATCTAATAGTATCGATACCGGGTGTAACACCGGTAACAATGCCACCAACTACTGTAGCACGAGTATTAGTACTGTTCCAAGTACCGCCACCTGTTGCATTGCTTAATGTTAATGTAGAGCCGGTACATACGTTTGAACTACCTAAAATAGTACCTGCATTAGGTATAGTGTTTATACTTATTATTTTTATAGCAGTATCAATACCACAAGAATTGCTTACAATATATTTTATTGTATCAATACCTGTTGCAACACCCGTAACAACCCCACCTACTACTGTAGCTCGTGAATTGCTGCTGTTCCATGTGCCACCGGAAATTATATCAGACAAAGTAATTGTTGTACCCAGACATACACTTGCTGCACCGTTAATAACCTCTGCACTTGGTAACGGATTAACTGTAATTATTTTGCTTGCTGTATCGCTACCAAATTGATTTGAAAATACATATAATATGGTATCTATACCTGCTGTTACACCTGTAACTACGCCATTTAGTACCGTTGCTTTACTATTTGTACTATGCCAAACACCACCGGTATCAATACCTGATGACGAAGAAGAGTCGGACAAAGTAATTGTTGAGCCAACACATACAGTGCTATCACCAATTAAATTATGCAATCCGGGCTTTAAAAAAGCGATTGCATTCATAGCACCAATAAGAATAGCACCGGTTGTAGAAAATGCCCTGCCATTAAGCGAGTCCCCTGTATTAAAAGTAATGGCACCATTATTTGCAACTAAGGTACCGTCAATTATAGAATGGTCGCTGATATCAATTGCTCCTTCCACTTTCCAATATACATTTTTTGCTTGTGTACCATTTGTCATAATCACTTTTGCAAAAGAACTTGTAGAAAGGGCACCATTTATTTTTATTACAAAAACAGCATTCACATCACCTTCGGCATTAAGATATACAGAATCGGTTAATGTTGTTGCTGCATCTAATAAATAAGTATGCGGTGTAAGTACTAAATTATGACCAAATTGAGCCGGATATAATAAAGTAATATCAACGGGTAGTGTATTAAGATAAGAATAAACAGTTGCCAAGTCTGCTGCACAAGCGGCAGTTGAGCCATCAGGTATGGGGTGTATAGTACCTGTAACAAATAATGGATTAAAACCTGTTGTTAAGCCTACATTCGTGCCTACATCACCCACAATGTGCGTAGCACCACTGTTTGTAACCGGTCCATCTGCCGAAAAAATGGCATAATAAGCAGTTGAAGCAAGTGGTGGTGGTATTGGCCCGGTAAGTAGCGGACTACCGCAACCTATCGGCGTGTATGCCATAATATTATCCACTAAAACTGCACCTGTTGTAGAAAGAGCTCTACCTTCAAGGGTATCGCCTGCATTCATATTAATTGCAGCATTATTGGCAATAATTGTACCTTTCATATTAGTGCCGGCAGCCATACTTACCAAGCCTTCTACTTTCCAAAATACATTACAAGCTTTTGCACCATTTATTAATATTACTTTAGAAGCCGCATTAGTGGAAAAAGCAGCCTGTATTTGAAAAATAAATACAGCATTTGCGTTACCATGTGCATTTAAAATAAGATTGCCACTTAAAGTTGCTACACTTGTAATGTGATATACACCTGCTACTAATGTATCTCCGTTACCAATTAAAGGGGCGGGGAAAAAAGTAGGTGTTGCAGTATCTAACTGATGGTAAGCAATTAGCAAATCAGTTGCACAAGTTCCGGTTACTCCGTCATTGTCGTGCATTTGTCCGTTAACATTACCAAAACCGGTTGTAGAACCACTATTAGTACCTACATTTCCGGTAGCCATTGTAATACCTGTATTTGTTACTGCACCAACTGAAGTAAAAAGGACAAAATTAGCTGCAGTACCTAAATTAGGAGCCTGTCCATAATTCACATTCGGTATTAAAAACAGTAATACTGCCATTAATACATTTAAAAGTTTTTTCATTGTACGTGTGTTAAATTGTGAAAGAATTTTCACAGTACAAAGGTGGTTTCTTTTAAAGCCTTGCTGTTACAGAACTATATGTATTACTTACATCATTCACACATTAGTTATTTTTATGCAAATTGGGAAGGATGGGGGAGGAATATACATAAACTATTTGCAGTTGAAAACACCTGCAAATGCGAAAACGGCTAAATGAATGCTACCGACACCAACGCTTATTGATAAATAAAGTATATTTTGGATAGTAAAATAAGAAAGCACTATAGACTCGTTCTTCCTGATGTTCTGCGAAGCAGGCATCATGAAGTATAAATAAAAACCGTTCTGCGAATGTATTCCGGGAACTGATGTTAAATGAAAAGGAATATAGCTAAGAATATTAAATCAATTGCATATTTGGCAAATAAGGTTATAAATTTGTTTTAAAATTTCTATTAATTTAATTTAGCTTTGTCAAGGTAAATGCCTTCGGAAAAGGAGTTTATTCTCACTTTCGGATGCCTTATCGGAACATCCGGAAGAACGGGTAGGGTAAACATTTCGGGAACCAATATGGCGTTGGTTAAAGACACTTTTAATTGCGTGCATAGGGGTAAAATAGTTGCTAAAGGCAAGGGGGAGATTGATATGTATTTTGTGGGGTAGATGTAAAATTATATTTATTTTTAATATTAAAATCCAAGAAAATCAATAACATGGAACAGTCCAAGAATGGAATAGATCAACCCCAAGAATATAACGATTGGATTTATTTTGAAAACAGAAACAATTTATTTTCTTCAATATTTATTTTTGTATTTATTTTCCTTTTTATATCAGTAGTTTTAATTAGCATTTTAGATAGAATGCTGCCATTGCCTGCAACTATCATATTGGCTTTTATTTTATGTACAGCTTTGTTTATTAATAATAAATATAATATATGTGACCGCTTTGCTATCTACGAAAATAATTTTTGCATACTAAACTATTTTTCTTTAAAAAAATATAAATTTCTAAACAAAGAATACAGCTATCCATTTATTGAAATTCAAGAAGTAGTATTCACAGTAGTAGGAAAAGGTAAAGGACGTAACGATGGAATAAAAATTGTTCTAAATGATAATACTAATAAAGTATTTTATAGTGGTAATCTAGAAAAAGCAACATCGTTGGCTTTAGGATATGCGCTTGAAGCAAGGGGTGTAATTGTGCGGAATGAAAATCCAAGATTAGGTAACGCAACAACCGGAATGCAAGAAATAACAAGACCCCTGAATTTGACGTTAATTGAAAAAGTCAAAGCAATGCCCATCAAAGTTAAAATAATAATTATTTGGTTTGTTTTAGGTTGCATTATTCTGCTTTTTGTGCCATTAAAACATAAAGGAAATGATATTGAGATAAATGTTTGTGCTTATGGGCAACATGGTAAAAATATTTTTTTGGATATTAAAGCCGACCCTGAGGCAAATAAAGCCGTTAATGCAATTGGTGACACATTTGGTGGAGGCATTGTAGCCTATATATTGCAACCGGGAGATACAGGATATGATGAAAATGCGAAACATGGTTTGATTGTATCTCCCATTAATCAAGGTTACTTTAAAGAATTCTTTAGTACGGATGCAGAAATATGTGCTCCTGATACGCAAATTGGTAGTGGTAAATATAATACTGATGCAATCATTGTTGCTATTGGACCGGGTAATTCCGCTGCACTTGCCTGTAAATCACTGAAGATAGACGGATATAATGATTGGTTTTTACCAAGTAAAAGGGAATTAGATATGTTGATCAATAATAGGAAATTGATTAATAATAGAAATAAAACAAACGGTCTTACAAAGAGCGAATATTGGTCTTCTACTACTTATACAACGGTAGTTAGAAATGAAGATAGCTCCAAATATTACAGACATTGGGCTTATTCCCGCCATGCAGATAGTATAAAAGAAAGCCAATTTTATCCTATTTACGGTAATAGTCGTAATAATAAAGTGAATGTAGAACATTTCGTTCGGGCAATGCGGGCTTTTTAACTACTTATGAAATTATATTAACTACCAACAAATATGAAATACTATATTGTATGTTTTTGTTTGCCAATAACAAACAACAAAGGCTTCCTGAAAAGGAAATAGTTTTATTTTATGGGCTAAACTACTAAAAAGTTATAAATAATTTAAAAAAATAATACTTTGATTCTTCAATATTATTACATTTCATCCGTTGCAATTAGCAATAGACCTGAATAAGATTGGGGATTCAAGAGAAAATTCAACATGAATGTTTAGAATTTCTTATTGTGTTTGCAATTTTAGGATGGTAATAATTTTTGTTTATTTCATATTTTGAGTCTATATAAAGTTGATAAATTATTAATATAAAAGTTAGAACTTTGTCCAGTTCCCACGACATCAGAAGAGCCAAAGAAATAGAATAAGTTTTTTTGTTTGCTTATCTTTATCTTTATAATTGTAATAAACTATTTCTAAGTTGAGTAAGTATTTTAAAATCCTAATATGTGTCGAATAATTATGTTTATTGTAAAAAAAATAGCAGCCTTCTTTTTTGTTGTAATTATTATTTCTTCTTGCGAAAGTATTCTTCACATTTCAGGTCATGTTTATGACTATGATACAAAAGTACCATTACATGGGGTGAAAATTACTTTGTTATTAAAAGGAAATGACACGGTAACTGAAATGCATATATATGATACAATAAATAAGCAACAAAGAATTACTTTAAGAGAAAATGGAATTAAGGATGATTATTTGTATGACGACTCAGTAGGTTTTTATAAAATAAAACATTCATATATTACTACAAAAAAAGATGGTTCGTTCGATATTAACGGTGGAATAGTTGGTTGCGTTCCCGATTGCCCGAGAGTTCATTTAATTTTAGCTAAAGATTCCTTTCAAGCCCAAAATATTGAAACTGGAAATTGCATAGAGGATACTACAATTTATTTGAAACGTATGCACAATTAATTTTTTTGTGAGCCTTTACTCATTCTCTAAATCCATCTTATTTTTATTCATTAATCATAGTCCATGTTCTATTGTTTACAGATAACAATGCATTTTATGCAGTTTAATTATGCATATAATTAAATATCGTAAGTAACGCCTTCTAAACCTGTTTTTACATTTTGGAAAATAGCTGCAGCTTCTAACTCAAAGGGTTCAAGTTCTTTATATTTTGATGAGAAATGTCCCAATAATAATTGTTTGGTTTCTGCAAGCACAGCTATTTGTGCCGCCTGTGCGGCTGTGCTGTGAAAACGACTAAACGCTTTTTCTTTATCCACTTCCAAATAAGTACATTCGTGATAAATGGTATCAGCACCTTTTATTATGTGCAAATAGCTTTTCGTAAATAAGGTGTCAGCACAAAAAGCATACTTCTTTACTTTAGGACCTTCATCGGTCAATAATTCGTTTTTTACAATAAATCCATCTTTACGCTCATAATCCTCACCTTGTTTTAAAGCGTTGTAATAAGCATTGGGAATTTCATATTCTCTACATTTATCAGGTAGTATTCTTCTACCTTTATTTTTAGTTTCTATTAAAAAGCCATGGCATTTAATTCTATGCTCAACCGGAAAACAGCTAACTTTAAAGTTTAGATTGTCGCACAAGGTTGCCGTTCCTTCCGGTAGTGGATGAAAAATAAGTTCATAACTTAATACTGTATCTGCTACTAGTAGCAAAGTATTTATAATTTGCAATAAAGCAGCAGGAGCAAATAAATGCAAAGGTAATGTTCTGCCTAATAGGCTCATGCTGTTTATAAGACCCGGTAAGCCATAATAATGGTCGCCATGCAAATGGCTGATAAGTATATTATGTATATTTCTCCATTTGATGCCATAACGTTGCATTTGCGATTGTGTACCCTCGCCGCAATCAATTAGTATTATTTCGCCGCATACAGACACAGCCTGTGCTGTAGGATGCCTGCCAAAAGCAGGTAGTGCAGAGTTATTGCCAAGTATGGTAACTTGCATAAATGGTTGTTTTTTTTTAGTATATTTCCATAAAAATATACTTTAATTTCGTAACTATAAATTTATATTTTAAGCCTTTATAGTATATGTAATTATTTATAAATATTAAATTAAATATGCATTACATTTATTGTAATTTAGAGTGCTTTAATAAGCCTGTTGAAGCGGGAATGATATTCTTTTTCAAGCATTTCTCTATGTTGTGGGTGTGCGATAGATGTAAGCAACTCGGCTCTTTGTTGCATATTTTTGCCATAGAGATTTACTACTCCATATTCAGTAGCTATATAATGTATATTGCCACGAGTAGTAACAACACCGGCACCCTCTTTTAAGTGCGGTACAATACGCGAAATACCGCTTTTGGTAGTTGAAGGTAATGCAATTATAGGCTTGCCTCCCTTAGATAAAGAAGCACCTCTCATAAAATCCATTTGCCCACCAATGCCGGAATATTGCATTGTACCGATAGAATCTGCACATACCTGCCCGGTAATATCAATTTCTATTGCACTATTTATTGCAACTACTTTCGGGTTTCGCCTTATTACAGATGTATCATTTACAAAATCTACATTCATGCAATTAATGAGCGGATTATTGTCTATAAAATCATATACTTTGCGAGTGCCTAATACAAATGAACAAACTATTTTACCTCTTTCTACATTTTTATTAGCATTCGTTATCACCCCTTTTTCTACTAATGGTATTACACCGTCCGAAAACATTTCGGTATGTATGCCTAAGTTTTTATGATGTATTAATGATTTTAGAACTGCGTCCGGTACAGCCCCAATTCCCATTTGTAATGTTGCACCGTCTTCTATAAGGCTTGCTATATTGTAACCTATCTTCTCAGTATCTTCATCTGCTTTCAACGAATAATCTACTTGTTCTAATTCTACATCTTCCCAAATCATTGCATTGAATTTAGATACATGTATAAAACCCTCACCTAAAACTCTGGGCATTTTAGGGTTTACCTGTGCTATTATTTTCTTAGCATTTCTTACTGCACTTATAGCAACATCTGTTGATGTGCCTAAGGTACAATACCCATGTTGGTCTGGCGGCGAAACGTGTAGTAATGCAACATCAAGTGGTAAAATACCATTGTCGAACAGTTGGGGTATTTCGCTTAAAAATATGGGTACAAATCCACCATACTCCGAGTTTGCCCAGCCTCGTATGTTTTCAGATACAAACAAAGAATTTAAATAAAAACATTCTAGAACTTCTTTTCTGTTCCAATCTATTTTACCATTTAAACTTATAGATACCAATTCCACATTTTCTAAGGTATTGTATCTATTAAGTAATGCATTAATCAATTTTAATGGCGTAGCAGCCCCACCATGTAAAAACACGCGTTCTCCGCTTTTTATTAGTTGCACTGCCTCTTCGGCAGTGGAGTATTTAAGGTCTTGCATTAATAGTGTTTGTTAGTAAAAAAGGCAAAAATAAGCCTAATATCTTTGCCTATTTGTAATATCTGTACATTAATGAAAATTTAATAATTAAAAGATGCTATAAAAAATAAGTTTTAGGCAAATGTATATATTGTTCATATATAATAAAAATACTGCGATTATCTAGCTGCTATATATACCTATTATACCATTAACGATAAATACAACATGTTTTAGGCATTGCTATTACTTGGGCTTATGATATTGGATGTATTTATTTTTATTCTTGTATCGGATTGCAATGTCAATATTTATGATATGGACATATTTATGCGCTTTATAAGACCTACCAATAAGCTTCATTCTGCCAGTTTGTTCGGGCAGGCTTTTCGCAGAATCTCTCGAGAACCTGAAATATACCCTAAAAATGAAAAAGTCCAATAATTGTTTGTCATTTCTTAAAGCATCCCCTTTTTCAGGAGCGATATGTAGAAATCTGCCTAATAGGAGTAATAACTTAAAAAAACAAGTTCTATCAAAGGGCAGATTTCTTCATTTCATTTTGTACAGATGAAAAATCAAGACTCCTTTTCATTACGAAATGATGTCTTTTTGTAACAAAACTCTATACTTACATCTATTAAATCTTTATTCGCATTCAAAATATTTTATTTCTTCAGTAAAATCTAAGAAGGGGTATTTTTCAATTAGGCTAGTAATTTTAGCCAAATAGTTTTCTTTAAATTGCTTGTTTGCAATTGTTTCCGGGAAACGGGGTCGGTGAGAGCGGGCTGTTTCTATATCTTGCACCTGCTTCATTAATAGATATTCGCCGGGCTGTATACAAGTTTTTGTAAACTCTTCCCATACAAAACTTGTTGCCAAATAATTGGGGTGCACAAAGTCTATATCATAAAAACGGTAATCTCTTAAAATGTCAATAACCAGTTCGTAAGCCGGAAAATAAAATGTATTACTAAATTGTTCGCATATAGAATGTATTGCTTCTATTAATCGTGCTTTACTACGGTTGTTTTCTACAACACCATCGCGTAAGTGCCTTACCGGGCTTATAGTAACTATAACATTTATATGGTTGTTTATTGAAAATAAATTTTGCAATGTATTGGTGAGGGCTTCAATAATTTCGTTTGTGGTAAGCAGTTTTTTTTCAAACCACTGCGAGGGTGCTCTATGATTATTACTTACAGGCATACCTGTTTCTTTTAAATAATATTGAAAAGCAGAACCTAAAGTAATAATTAAATAATCGGCTTTTTTAATAAATTCACTGGCATTCGTCTGCGAAATATTAATATCATTTAATGCAGTTGCAGCATCAATATTCGAAAACCTAGTGTGATGCTCCCAACTATTCCATAGTTCATTTAAATAAAAAAGGTCTTTTGTTGTATATAAATGGTTGTTTATATAACTGTTTAAACTATTGGCTACACTTAGCGGATTAAATAAAATGCCATGCGGATTAGAAACTATCTTAAATTTATGTTGTAATAATCTATCAGCAATATGTTCTGTAAAACAAGAACCAATTAGCAAAATATTATCTGTATATTTGGCTTGTTTTGGCATTGCAGGAATGTCAAGTTTCATATTTAATTGCATACTTACAATTTTTATTAAAATGAATAAAACTCCAAATCTATTAATAAACGGAATCAAAATAGGAATAACCTTTTTGTTAGCGTCTCTTTTTTTTGTAAGCTGTCGCAAGCCACAGGAATTAGTATATCAAAAAGTTCAGAATTTTCAAATAATGGGGGTAGGTTTATCTAAATCAACTGTTTCTTTAGATATAAAATTATATAATCCCAATCATTTTGCAGTCAACCTTAAAGAAGCAGACATAGAAGTATTTGTAAATGAGAGATTTGTTGGTAAAGTAAATTTAAACAGTACCCATTACACCATACCCAAATTAGATACCTTTCTGATGCCTGTAAGTGTGCAGGTAGATATTAAAAACATGATACCCGATGCCATTGGCTTATTATTTAATAAAAAGATAGCCATAAAATTAGACGGTATCATAAAAGCAGGTAAACATGGTGTTTATTTCCCAATACCTATAAAATATGAGGAGATGAAAGAAATATAAAGTTTTAAAACTTGTTTTTCCACATCATACTTTCCATAGGTTTATTGGTACGTTCGGTATATTTAGCACCTTCTTTTGTATTGTATTTATTTAATACCACACCTTCGGGCGGAAAATAGATAAGTTGACCAATAGGCATACCTGCATATATTCTTACCGGTTGCACGCAAGATATTTCTAAAGTCCAGGCATTACAAAAACCTACATCGCCTTTGCCGGCAGTAGCATGTATGTCTATACCCAATCTACCCGTCGAAGACTTACCTTCCAGAAACGGAACATGTGCATGTGTTTCGGTATATTCTAGTGTTACACCTAAGTAAAGCGTACCCGGCTGTAGAACAAAGCCTTCTTCGGGTATTTCGAAATGAGAAATAGTATTGTGCTTTCGGGCATCCAGCATACGGTCGTTATAAGTAGCAAGGTATTTACCTAAATGAACATCATAAGAATTAGACCCCAAATTTTTGCGGTCATAGGGTTCAATTACGATATTTCCATTTTCAATTTCTTCCAGAATACGAGAGTCAGATAGAATCATAATGCAAAATTAATACAATGGTTTGGTATTGAGAATAGAATTAATAGGAATATGGGAATAAAGTAATTCTGTAAAATGAAGTAAAAAAACTAAATATCTTCAAAATAATAGGATTTAAACCCAACTTCTATATTTATACTTGCTTGTTTCCCTCTGGCAAAAATACCATAAACAGTAGAACCGGTGCCACTCATAGCAGCATATAAAGCCCCTTGTTGATACAATTGTTGTTTAATGGCAGCAAGTTGCGGAAATAAATTGAAAATGCCGGATTCAAAATCATTAAAAATGTAGTTTCGCCAATCATGCACAGGCAATTCGTTTATTTTACACAGGTTAAAGGCTGCAACTTTAGGAATAATAGTACTAAAAGCAGCAGCCGTAGAAATAGAAATATCAGGACAAATAAGCTGTAGGCTATAATTTTTTAAGTCAAGTGTTATCTGCTGCATCTTTTCGCCACGTCCGGTAGCAAACATTGGTTTATTATAAATAAAAAACGGACAATCGCTACCTAATTGCAATGCATAATGTGCTAATTCCTCTTTATTAAGCTGTAAATTAAAAAAATCATTCAGCAACTTCAACATAAAAGCTCCATCTGCCGACCCACCACCTAAGCCTGCACCCATTGGTATCACCTTATTTAAATAAATATCAAGTGCATTTATTTTATTGGGGAACTCCTTTTTTAATAACTGTAATGCTTTAATTATCAAATTATTATTATTATCTCCAACTATTGATAGTCCACTTAAAAATAATTGTGTATCTTTTGCGGGTACTATTTCTAAGGCATCATATAAAGGAACAGGAAAAAACACTGTTTCTAAGTCATGATACCCGTCTGAACGGCGTTTGGTTATAAATAAACCGATATTGATTTTACAATTTGGAAAACAAAGCATACAAAGGGCTAAATTATGTGTATTTTTGAACACTCTGTATAAAATGAAAGAAGTAATTAGATTAAACGACATTCGCAAAAGCTATTTTTTAGGAAAACAAGAGCTTCCTGTATTAAAAGGCATTAATTTGCTAATAAAACAAAATGAATATGTGGCATTAATGGGGCCGTCCGGTTCGGGCAAATCTACTTTAATGAATATATTAGGTTGTTTAGATTCACCAACACGAGGTGAATACATACTTAATGGAAAAAATGTAAGTAAAATGGCAGATGATAGTTTGGCCGATGTAAGAAATGTTGAAATAGGTTTCGTGTTTCAGCAATTTAACTTACTACCCAGACTTACGGCATTAGAAAATGTGGCACTGCCATTAATATATGCCGGTATGAGCCGCAAAGACCGAGAACTAAAAGCAACGGAAATGTTGCTGAAAGTAGGACTTGCCGATAGGGCACATCATAAACCCAATGAACTGAGCGGTGGACAAAGCCAGCGTGTAGCAATAGCCAGAGCTCTAATAAATAACCCCTCTTTATTACTTGCTGATGAGCCTACCGGTAATTTGGACAGTAAAACATCGGTTGAGATAATGGAGTTATTTGGTAAAATACATGAAGGTGGTAATACCGTTGTTTTAGTAACACACGAAGAAGATATAGCTAATTTTACCCAACGAGTAATACGTATAAAAGATGGTAATATAGAAACAGATACTACTAAAAGTAAAAAATAAATATTTTTATGTTTAAAATATATACTAAAACCGGTGATACCGGTGGTACAAGTCTTATTGGTGGTATAAGAGTTCCTAAAAATCATATACGTATAGAAAGTTACGGTACTGTAGATGAGCTAAATTCTTATATTGGCATGGTAAATGACTTATGTGCAAATGAAGAAATAAATGTATGGCTAAAGGAAATACAAGATAGATTGTTTACAATAGGCTCTATGTTAGCCACAGCACCCGAAAAAGAAACTAAAATGAAATTGCCCGACTTATTAGATACGGATATTAACTGGATGGAAAACTTAATAGATACCATGAGTGAAAAACTGCCGGAGATGAGGTCTTTTATTTTACCCGGTGGTAATATTGCATCATCCACCTGCCATGTAGCACGTTGTGTGTGCCGCAGAGCAGAGCGTATATGTGTAGCAATGCAAGAGGAAGGTGAATTTATTCCACCAATTATTATTAGATACCTAAATAGATTATCAGATTTTTTATTCACTCTTTGTCGCTATATAAGTTATATTAATAATGCCAAAGAGGTATTATGGACAGCCAGAATAAAATAGTACTAAAATTTTTTAAACAAAAATAGGTTTCGTTTTCTATAAGCGTTTATAAACAGCAAAGCTTATCTTTACAGCTTAAATGTTTATTATGCGTATAAAATCAATATTTTTTTATATTTTAATTTTCGTATTTCCTTTTTTAACTCATGCAGAAGATAAAAAGAAGTGGGATGTAAATAACCCTGATGCACCCCATAAAGACGTTACGTTTACTGTAAATGAAGGTACATGGTTAAATTTAGATATTTCGCCTGATGGTAAGGAGATCGTGTTTGACTTATTAGGCGATATATATATAATGCCAATTACAGGCGGCATTGCAACGGCATTGCGTACAGGCTTAGCAATGGAGGAGCAACCACGTTTCAGCCCTGATGGTAAGAATATATTATTTACATCGGATGCAGGTGGTGGTGATAATATTTGGGTTATGAATCGTGATGGCAGTAATGCACGACAAATAACAAAAGAGAATTTCAGACTACTGAATAATGGTGTTTGGACACCCGATGGAAAGTATATTATTGCAAGAAAACATTTTACTTCTACGAGGTCGTTAGGTGCAGGTGAATTATGGATGTATCATATAAATGGTGGTAGTGGCTTGCAGCTTACAGTACGCAAAAATGACCAGCAAGATTTAAATGAGCCTTCTGTATCAGGTGATGGTAGGTATGTATATTATAGTGAAGATATGTATCCGGGTGGTTATTTCCAATATAATAAAAACGCAAATGAGCAGATATTTGTTATAAAGAGATTTGACAGAGAAAAAGGCATAAATGAGACAATAACCGGTGGACCCGGAAGTGCATTTAGACCACAAATAGCACATAACGGCAAATTATTAGCTTTTGTGAAACGTGTAAGAACAAAAACGGTGCTTTATCTACGTGATATGGAAACAGGGGAGGAGTGGCCCATTTATGACAGCTTATCAAAAGACCAAGCAGAGGCATGGACCGTTTTTGGTATCTATACCGGATTTGCATGGACACCCGACGACAAGAATATTATTATTTGGGCAAACGGGAAAATCAAAAAAGTAAATATTAACGGTACAAATGATGCAATAGAGATTCCTTTTTCTTGCACTGTAAAACAAAGAATAACAGACGCAGTAAGATTTAAACAAAATATTGATGTAGATGACTTCAATGTGAATGTTATTAGAAATGCAGTTACTTCGCCCGACGGTAAATGGCTGGTTTTTAATGCATTAGGGCATTTATATAAAAAAGCCTTACCCAATGGTGAGCCACAAAGAATAACACAAAATGAAGCATTTGAATTTGAGCCTGCCTTTTCGCCCGATGGTAAGACATTAGTTTTTGTTACTTGGCAGGATACTGCTACTGGCAGTTTATGTAAAATAAATTGGGGTGGAAAAATGCAACAAACGCAAATAAGCACAACGAAAGGTATGTATCGTACTCCTTCTTTTTCGTACGATGGTAAATGGATTACCTATACAAAAGAAGGCAGTAATGAAATTATGGGTAATACCTATACCGTAAAACCGGGCATTTACTTTATGCATGAATGGGGTGGTAAAGAAGAATTTGTAACAGATAAGGGAGAATACCCTAAGTTTAATGCTACTTTCAGCCGAATATATTATCAGAGTGGAGGCAATTTATTTGGTTCGTTAGACAAAAGTTTCAATAGTTGCAAATTAGACGGAAGCGATAACCAAACAATTTTTAAAGGCACTTATACAAGTCAGTTTACAATATCTCCAAACGAAGAATGGGTTGCTTTTGTTGATTTGCACGAGGTGTATATTGCACCTTTTCCGCATACAGGCAGAACCATTAATTTGAGCCACGACTCTACCGATTTCCCCGTAAGGAAAGTATCGATGGATGCAGGTATCAATTTACAATGGAGTGCAGACAATAAACAATTGCATTATACAATAGGAGCTAAATATTATAGTATAAATCTGCAAGACAGATTTGGATTTATTGCTAACATACCCGATTCTCTATTTAAGCTACCCGCAACCGGCATAGATATAGGACTTAGCTATAAAACAGACAAACCAAGCGGTAAAATAGCTTTTAAAAATGCTAGAATAATAACAATGAAGGGTGATGAAATTATTGAAAACGGTACATTGATTGTTGAAGGAAACATAATAAAAAGCATAGGTAAAAGTAGTGATATGCAAATTCCTACAGATGCAAAAGTTATTGATTGTAGTGGCAAAACACTAACTCCGGGCTTTATTGACGCACATGCACATGCCAATCATTTTAGATATGGGCTAACACCACAACAACATTGGCCCTATTATGCCAATCTTGCTTATGGTGTAACTACCATGCACGACCCGTCTGCAAATAGTGAAATGGTTTTTGCACAAAGCGAAATGGTAAAAGCAGGCATCATGGTTGGGCCGCGTGTATTTTCTACCGGTACAATTATTTATGGTGCCGATGGTGATTTTAAAGCAGTAATTAATAATATAGATGATGCAAGGAGTGCATTGAGAAGAAATAAATCGTATGGCGCATTTAGTGTAAAAAGCTATAATCAACCCAAAAGAGACCAAAGACAAATGGTAATACAAGCTGCCAGAGAATTAAATATGGAAGTTGTACCCGAAGGAGGTTCCTTTTTTTATCATAATTTAAGTATGATACTTGATGGACATACCACCATTGAACACAATATACCCATTGCTACATTATATGAAGATGTTGTACAATTATGGAAAAATGCAGGTACTGCAAATACCCCAACTTTAATTGTGAGTTATGGAGCATTAAACGGAGAAAACTACTGGTATCAACATACAAATGTATGGGAAAACGAAAAATTATTGCGTTTTACCCCAAGGGCTATAATTGATACACGCAGCAGAGACCGGACAATGGCGCCGGAAGAAGAATACGAAACCGGTTATATGCAGGTTTCAAGAAGCCTAAAGAAACTTAGTGATGCAGGTGTAAAAATAAATATGGGTGCTCATGGGCAATTACAAGGTTTAGGGGCACATTGGGAAATTTGGATGCTGGCACAAGGTGGAATGAAGCCCATTGAAGCACTTAGGTGCGCTACTTTAAATTCAGCTTGGTCTTTGGGTTTAGATGAATACATCGGTTCATTGGAAGTTGGCAAACTTGCAGATATTTTGGTTATGGATAAAAATCCTTTAGACAACATTGCCAATACAGAAAGCATACATTATACAATGGTTAATGGCAGACTTTATGATGCTAATCAAATGAATGAAACAGGAGGAAATTATGAGAAAAAAAGAACAAAATTTTTCTGGGAAGCAAGTAAAAAAGCATCCTTTTTTCCTTGGCATGATGCGAGCATAGAAGACGGAGATTAGATAATTGTAAATATTATTCTATAATTAATTTTATTATGCATAAATTTGCAGCTATAAAGTTACATATTTTTTTTTAGATTTCGCCTTTTTCCCGATACTTTGGTATAAGCAAGATTTTTGCTTGCTGCAATTACATATTAACGATTTGCAGGTGAAAACAATTTGTTCAAATAGCATGTAACTTGTGTTTAAAAGACAGCTTGCAGGTAAGCAGGAGATTCCGAAAAGGGCGGAATGACGGTCTATATTGTGCAGAAAAACCACGAAAATCAATCGTTCAGACTATTCTTTTACAACCCTTCTACTTATCTTCATCCCCGTTTCCGGCTCTAAAACCTCAACAATATAAACACCCTTACTTAAACCACTAATATCTATCATTTCTTTATTACTTGTCATGTTGAGCCCTGTTGTCATGGTGAGCCCTGCCGAACCACGACAAGTAGGCTCACCATGACAACAGGGGCTCACTGCAACAAGCTGCCCTACAACATTATAAATTCGTACCTCACAACCCAAAGCACCCTCAATGGTAAAATTATCTTTTGCAGGGTTGGGGTAAATATGCAAAAATTGCTCATTTAGTTTATTCATGCCTACATCTGCAACTGTTACAACAACGGTATCGTAGGTTATAGTGCCGCATAAATCCATTGCTACTATGTAGGTAGTAGTACAGGCAGGGTGTACCCTTATTCTACCGCCACTGTCTATGGGTGTAGGCTCCACAAGAGTGTACCACAAGCAGGGCATACCCTCGCCATTTCTGTCTATACCTATATAGGTGCTATCTCCGGCATGTATGGTGGTATCTCTACCGGCATAAGCAGTTGTACCGGTAGCTATTACACTTACATCGTCAACAAGGTAATATGAATGTAATGGCGCCCCATGCCCCAAATATAATTTGCGGGTATGGATGCTATCGAAAAAATTTCCAATGGTTAAAAAAGTTTCAGTGCCAGTGGCTATAAAACTACCTTGTATCTTAGTCCAATTGAGCGTATCAGAAATAACTGCAGTATCTAAAATTTGGGGGCTATATTCCGTGTGAACTTTGCCACATTCGGTAGTAGTATCAATCATTCCATTATCAAAATATACGCCCATATTATTGGTAGCGTGGCCAGTATAATGGGTATTCACAACATAAAAAGTAACACAATAGCTTTGCCCTGCAAGTAAAGGATGGTACAAACGACCTTGAAGATAAAAACGGTTATCATTTCCCCAAACTTCTTCTAAATTATTTGTGAACATCATGCCGTTTCCGGTTCTTGGATAATGGTAAAAAAAAGCATTTAATGGAACGGTAGCTTCTCCAGAAGGGTCTGCAATAATATCATCACAGGTGTTGCAGTAATATGGCATACAGCCGGCATCATAGGTTCTTATTGTGCCCATAACTCCATGTAAAAATGAGCTATCTTCTGCATAACTTGTATCAACGACTGCAGACCAATATTTACAAAATGACACCTCAAATTGGTCATGCGGGCAAGTGTAATATTGTTCAAAACTTGGATTCTTTACTAAATTTGTTTGAGCTTTTACATATAATGCTGAAAAAGTATAAATAAATAGCACCAATATTATTTTTTTCATTTTATAACAAATTTAAGGGTGATATTTTTATATAAAACATACATAAAATTAAAATACTTAACACCTTATTTGAAATTGCAATATAGCTAATTTATTAATAAATAGAATGCCTTGTTTAAAAATTGTTTTTGCCGAGATGTTCCCCACTGTTTTTATCGGTCTCCCTTAGAACAGTGTGATTTTAATGTAGATAGTAAAATTACATTTCAGCCTGATTAGACAACTTCTCGAAAAAGTTGTCTAATCGGGCTAAGCAGCATTTGCAGTATAGTGCTTTATATTTTTCAGCACATTTTCTTTAATCATTTGTTCTTCTTCCAAATCAAAATCAATTTGCAAACCAAGCCAGAATTTCGGTGAATTACCAAAATATTTAGATAACCTCAATGCGGTATCAGCAGTAATTCTTCTTGCTCCCTTAATAATTTCAGATATTCTAGTTTGTGCTATACCGGTATCTTTTGCTAATTTATAAGCTGAAATACCTAATTCATTTAAAAACTCTTCTTTTAATACAACACCGGGGTGTATGTTATTTAATTTGTCCATATTTTAAGTATTAATGATAATCTATAATCTTTACTTCCAAAGCATTAGCATTTTGCCATATAAATATTATCCTACATTGGTCATTTATTCGTATTGAATAAAATTCTTTCAAATTCCCTGATAATTTTTCTAATCTATTTGAAGGTGGAACAATCAAATCTGTAATATTTTGAGAGTTATTGAGCATTCTAAGTTTACGTCGCCCTATTTCCTGAATATCGTTTGGGTACTTACTTACTCTTTCGCCATTCCAAATTTTTTCTGTTTCTTTTTGAACCAAAAGATAAAATCATACTACCGTTATGCGTTACTTATGCCAAAGGTAAGTATTATTTATAAATAATACAAAATTTAAATATTGCTGGTAATACCATGAGAAATTGTACCTATTTTTTGAAGCATTTTTTTATTAGCAATTATGAGAAATAATCAATTCTATTATATAACAATTACCTTTCTATATACAAAGCTTCTTTACCCTTTCTTACAATTCATTATCTTGCACTACTTTTTAAAATTGAATTTTATGTATCGTACACATAATTGTGGTGAATTGCGTTTGCAACATATCGGAGAAACAATTACCCTTGCCGGTTGGGTACAGAAAGTGAGAAAAATGGGCAGTATTACTTTCGTAGATTTAAGAGACCGCTATGGTATTACTCAATTATTATTTAACGAACAACTAAATACGTTGTTAGATACACAACCGATAGGACGTGAGTTTGTATTGCAAATAAAAGGGAATGTATTAGAAAGAAGTAGTAAAAACAATAAATTACCTACAGGAGAAGTTGAAATAGAAGTTACAGACTATCTGATTCTCAATGCTTCTGCAACACCACCATTTACTATTGAAGAAGAAACAGATGGCGGAGATGAGCTTAGAATGAAGTATCGTTATCTGGACCTAAGAAGACCAACACTTAAACGAAATCTGGAACTTAGATATAAAGTAAATAGGTCTGTACGTAATTATATGGATTCAATGGGATTTTGGGATATTGAAACGCCTTATCTTATTAATTCAACTCCGGAAGGAGCAAGGGATTTTTTAGTGCCTTCGCGTATGAATGAAGGTCAGTTTTATGCTTTACCTCAAAGTCCTCAAATTCTAAAACAACTTTTAATGGTAAGTGGTTACGACCGCTATTATCAAATAGTAAAATGTTTTAGAGATGAAGACCTTCGAGCAGACCGTCAACCTGAGTTTACACAGATAGACTGTGAAATGAGTTTTGTAGAGCAAGAAGATGTTTTAAATATGTTTGAAGGTTTATTTAAACATGTTTTTAAAGATGTAAAAGGTGTAGAAATTCTTGATGCGTTCCCGAGATTAACATGGGCAGATGCAATGTGGAACTATGGTAACGATAAGCCAGATATTAGATTTGAAATGAAAATTAAAAACTTAAAAGAAAAAAACAATACTCATTGCACTGTATTGAAACATACAGACTTTAAAGTTTTTAATGATGCAGAAACAATTTTAGCCATTTGTGTACCCAATAGTTGCGACTATACACGTAAACAAACCGATGAACTTACAGAATGGTGTAAGCGACCTCAAATAGGAATGACCGGATTGATTTTTGTAAAATGTAATACAGATGGTACTTATAAAAGCAGTGTTGACAAGTTTTTTAGTGAATCTAAATTACAAGAATTAGCAGCTTTTTGCAACGCCAAAACAGGCGATTTAATTCTAATTTTAGCCGGAATTGAAAATAGAACCCGAAAAGCAATGAGTGAATTACGTTTGGAGATGGGTAATAGATTAAATTTACGAAACCCGGATGAATATAAACCTTTATGGGTTATAGATTTTCCTTTATTTGAATATGATGATGAAGGAAAGAGGTGGAATGCATGCCACCATCCGTTTACTTCTCCCAAACCGGAACATATATACTTATTAGATAATCCACATAAATATGGAGAAATTAAGGCAAATGCTTATGATATTGTGTTAAATGGTACAGAAATAGGAGGGGGGTCTATAAGAATTCATCAACGGGCGTTGCAAGAACAAATGTTTGCAGCATTGGGTTTAAGTAAAAGTGAGGCACAAGAAAAATTCGGTTTCTTATTAGGGGCTTTCGAGTATGGAGCACCCCCGCACGGAGGTATTGCTTTTGGTTTAGACAGG
>CAIYTT010000236.1 GCA_903929195.1 uncultured Bacteroidota bacterium | reverse complement strand
TTATTTGTATTGTTATTCATACCAAGCATATTATTAAATGCAAAGGATGAACACAGGTGGGCATCCCAAAAATCGAAGGGGTATAAATATAAATATGTAACAGAAGACCCTACCAATTCTCGCTTCTATACATTGGCTAACGGTATGACGGTAATACTTAGTCCCAACCATAAAGAACCAAGAATGCATGTTTATATTGCTGTAAAAGCGGGTAGCAAAACAGACCCTGCTACACAAACAGGATTGGCGCATTATTTAGAACACCTAATGTTTAAAGGCACTGAGTATTATGGTTCTTTGAATTATGCCGCAGAAAAACCGCTATTAGCTAAAATACAAATGTTATATGAAGAGTATAACCACACAAAAAATGAAGCGAAACGTAAGGAGATATATCATAAAATTGATTCCGTCTCGGGTAAAGCAGCAAAATTTGCCATAGCAAATGAATATGATAAAATAATGTCTTCAATTGGTGCAAAAGGGTCAAATGCGTTTACTTCGTTTGAAGAAACAGTATATACCGAAGATATTCCTGCTAATACAGTAGACAAATACCTTAGAGTACAGGCAGAAAGGTTTGGAAATCCGGTATTCAGAATTTTTCACACAGAATTGGAGGCTGTTTACGAAGAAAAAAATCGTTCCTTAGACAATGATAACCGCAAGGTATCTGAAACATTGCTTGCAAATTTATTTTTGAATCATAATTATGGTAAACAAACAACAATAGGTACAATTGAACATCTTAAAAATCCATCTTTAGTTGAAATAAGAAGATATTTTAATACTTATTATGTACCAAATAATATGGGTATTATAGTAGCCGGCGATTTTGACCCCGACAAGGTTATTAAATTAATAGACAGTAATTTTAAACATTTTGAATCAAAGCCAATTCCCAATTTCACATTTAAGCAGGAGACCCCGATTGTAAAACCCGTAATTAAGGAAGTTTATGGGCCGGATGCCGAATTTGTTACTATTGGTTACAGGTATCCGGGTGTACATTCTAAAGATGCTTTATTGGCAGACTTTGTAGGGCAAATGCTAACAAATGGAAAGGCAGGGATAATTGATATAAACCTGATAAAAAAACAAAAATTATTGAAGGCTTCCGCTAATGCAAATATACTTGTGGATTACGGTTGGTTGTCTATTCAAGGTACACCTACTATGGGGCAGAGCTTAGAAGATGTAAAAAACTTAATTATTGAACAAATTGAAAACCTTAAAAACGGGAAATTTGATAAAGAATTGATGGTATCTATCATTAATAATCAGAAAAAAAACTTGATGATACAAAATCAAGATTATTCGGGTTGTGCATCTGCATTAATGTCTGCATTTACAGGCGAAGAAGATTGGCTGGATAATGTTGATTACATTAATCGTTTGTCGAATATAACCAAACGAGATGTAATTGAATTTGCAAATAATTATTTTGGCGATAATTATGTAGTTGTATATAAACGAAAAGGCGAAGATAATAACACTGTTAAGGTTGTAAAACCACCTATTACTGCCGTTGAAACCAATAGAAATGAGCAATCTGATTACGCAAAAAAAATTATTGCAATGCCTGTTGATAATTTGAAACCGGTATGGATAAATTATAATAAAGATATACAAAAAGGGGAGATAGGACCTGCTGAATTTTTATATGTACCTAATACTGAAAATGGACTTTTCAAGATGTCTTACAGATATAAATTAGGCATTTGGAATGAGAAGAAATTAGCTATTGCGGCTCAATATCTTCAATTTTTAGGTACTGAAACAAAAAAAGCAGATGTTATAGCTAAAGAATTTTATAAATTAGCTTGCAGCTACACAATTACAACAGACAATGAATATACAACAATTAGTATAGAAGGTATAAAAGAAAATTTTGAGCAAGCAATTACTTTATTTGATGATTTAATAAATAATTGTATGCCTGACGATGCTGCATTAAACAGCCTAAAATCTCGCTTAAACAAAGGTAGAATGGATGCTAAAAACAACAAAAATACCATAATGCAAGGCTTAATGAGTTATGCTCGTTACGGTGCAGATAACCCTTTTAAATATGTATTGACAAATGAGGAAATTAATAACTTAACAAGTGCAGAATTGATTGATATATTACATAATTTAAACAGTAATAGCCATAGAATAATATATTACGGACCGGATGACAAAACGAATGTGGTTACATTATATAAAAAAAATCATAAAATGCCTGATTATTTTAAGGCATCACCGGCACCAAAAGTATTTACATTTACTACACAAACAACAAATACAGTTCTTTTTGCTGATTACGATATGGTGCAAAGTGAAATAAGATGGATAAGAAATGTAATGCCCAACGGATATGATTTTACGAAACAACCGGTTATAAATTATTTTAATAGTTATTTTGGTGGCGATATGGGAGCAATCGTTTTTCAGACAATTAGGGAAAGCAAAGCATTGGCTTACTCTACTAATGCAAGAATAATTACACCCGACAAAAAAGAAGACCCTTATCTGGCAACCGCATACATTGGTTGCCAAGCAGATAAATTTAATGAAGCTGTGGTAGCTATGAACGAATTATTGAATCAATTGCCTAAAGTAGATAATAGTATAAAAGCAGCAAAGTCGGCAGTAAAAAAAGATATGGAATCGGAAAGGATTTTGAGATATGATATAATTAGTAATTATTTGGCGGCAGAACGTAAAGGATTAAATGAAGATATACGTAAACGCATTTATGAACATATAGACCAATTAGGCTACGATGACATGAAACTATTGCATGAAGACAATTTGGCTAAAAAACCATTTACTTATTGTATTTTAGCGTCTAAAAATAAAATAAAGCAGGAAGATTTGCAGAAAATAGGGGAGCCAAGGTTGGTTTTGTTTTCAAGATCCTGGGTTCGTCGAAGAAGCGATATGCCGAGATCGGGGATTTGGTGGTGCTTTCGATTCGAGTCGCTGAACCGAGGAAAAACATAAAAAAGAAAGATGTCGTTACCGGTGTTGTTGTCCGCCAGCGCAAAGCTTTCAGGCGGGCTGACGGTTCATACGTTCGTTTTGATGAAAACGCGGTCGTCATTGTCGATAAGGTGAAGAAAGAACCGCAAGGAGGTCGCGTGTTCGGCCCGATCCCAAGAGAGCTTGCAGAGCTGGGTTTCCAGAAGATTATTTCCCT
>CAIYTT010000235.1 GCA_903929195.1 uncultured Bacteroidota bacterium | reverse complement strand
CCTCAACTTAACAAACTTATTTTTAAAAATAATACCAAATAAAACACCCTCACAATACCCATAAACACCTACCAGCAATCGCTTTAGCACTTTTTTTAGTACCAAAAAAAAGAAAAAATTAGCAATTGAAAATGTCCAAGTAGGAGTTTATAGAAATACTTTGCCAATAATAGAACCTGTATCGGGTATGACTAATAGAGTGGCTAATGGTATTTATAGAAGGTTAAACGCTGCTAATACTCCAATTATTCTTATAGTTAATCCAGAATTTGGAGTACTTTCAGAAACTGATGTACGAACACATCTTGTCAATGGCATATTAAATACACATGCGAATTTAATATTAGGTTATATTGTCGGTCAGCGAACAACTATCGCGGAATTACATATATTCCTTACATCAAACCCAAATAATTTAAAGGCTGTAATTTTCCATGCAAATTTTGTGCCTGCTATGTTAAATGCTTTTGTTCGGGAAATTCAAGTAAATCAACCTGCTCATTTAATTTTTGAATCTCGCAGAACAAGTTATATAACTCAAAATGCTTTCATACACCCAAATCGTATATTAATAACAGATGGCTTTCAATCTCAATCAAAAAATGCAAATTATCCTAATGATAGTGTATTTACTTCCGATTGTTATACATACAGGGCTGCTGGTTGGAATGGTATTGGAGATTATCAAACGGTTGGGGACAACTACAGAGAAGGAGGCGGACAGCCTTACGTTGTTACATTGCATATTACAAGAGATGCGGGCGGCAATCTTATTACGCAACATTACTCTTCAATGACAAATCGAAATCTACCCGGAGAAGCTCCATTAAAGTTTACTGAAGCGTGTAATGAGTTAGTAACCTCACCATTTATAATCCCCTTGACATCTACTGGGATTAATATGTTTAGAGGTTGGCATATTACAGCACATTTCCCACAATTAGGTGCTGCAAAACAAGCATCAATACAACACCATATGGAATTATTATCAAGTTTGGTTTAGATATTTTATTAGTATTTCACTGCCTAAATTTGCTTTATGCCAAAAGAAAAAAAGAAGATAGAGCCGACACCTAAGCAATACAAGGAAAGAGTGAAGATTGATACAGATTTTCAAGAAACCATGAAGTTATTAGCGCACCATGCTAATACAAAAGGTACGGCAAAACACACCTATAAGGATAGAAATAGCGATAATGTTTAATAAAACACTTATATAGCTATATTATTAAATAATTATTTCTATCATCCCAACTCATAGGTAGTTACCAAATAGTTTTTGTTTGTTTGATGGTGAGGAAAATTAATTTACCTTTGTCATAATTTATTAGCGGATGATAAAAATTACTGACCCGAATTACTTTTTGCCAACTATTCAGCCTGTATCAGCGGTTGAAGTAATGAAGAGTGGGGCAAATACCCCGCAATTGATTATAGGGATTTGTACGCAAACTGGCGAAAAATCAGATTATGTGGTTAAATATTTAGGTGCAGAAAGAATGTATGTTGGTGCATGTGCAAAAGAGCTGATAGGTGTTTGTATTGCTAATCAAATGGGTTATAATGTACCCGAACCAGTACAAGTTCTTGTTTCACCTCAATTTATAGAAACTTTACAAGGTAATTCTATTTTTGCAATAGCTGCTAAAAGTATTGGTTTTAATTATGGTTCAAGTTATATTGGTTCTTATCCTACTTTTATAAAAGGACAAATTTTAAATGAAAAACAATTGCAGCAAATACCTGCAATTTTCGCTTTTGATATGTTTATTCAAAATGCTGACCGCAATAATATTAAACCAAATATGGTATCAGATGGAGATAAAATATATTTATTTGACCATGAAATGGCATTTGGGTTCGCAAACGAAATACCTGCAAACAAAACACCGTGGATAATAAGAGATACGGATATGGATTGGGTAGCAAACCATTTTTTCTATCCTTATTTAATTGGTAGAAATAAAAATTTCAATACCTTTACTGAAAAATTAGACACTTTAGATTCAACTTTTTGGCAAAAATTAGTAGATATTACCCCTGTTGATTGGAAAACAGATGAGTTTGATAAAATAGTAGAAGGTCTTAATGCAATATTAATGAATAAAAATGAGTTTATTAATCAAATAATAAAGAGGTTAAAATGAAAAGCTATCAGTATCAAATTATACGTTATATACATGACCATGTTACTGGAGAATTTGTAAATGTTGGTCTCGTTTGTTATGAACCAGATTCCTCTTATTTGAGGTGTAAGGTAATCAACCGCATTGGTCGTATTTCCAATTTTTTTTTAGAGGTTAAGGGACATTATATAATTGCTTTATTAAGGCAATTAGAAAGTCAAATTAATCTCATCTCAAAAGATACTAAAGAAAATAATAATAATTTCAAAAGCCTTGATATTATTACAGCGTCTGTTTTACCAAAAGATGATAGTGCAATTATTTGTACGGAAGTAAAAAAGGCAATTGATATTGATTTTGATAAAGCATTTGAGGACTTATATTACAGATTTGTAGAGAAATATATTGAAGAACCTGAAACAAACCCTCATAATGATAATTATGCGTGGAAAAATTACTATAAAAGGTATTTTGAAAAATATGGGCTTATACAGAATTTCAAAAAACATTCGGTAAAAACATTAACTGATGAAATTAATTTTGATAAGTCTTGGAAAAATGGAGTATGGAATTGTTATCAAAGTCTTTCTCTTGATTTATCTAAAACTGAATCAATTAAGAATAAAGTTTACCGTTGGTCGGGCATTTTAAGGCAGTTAGAAACAACAGTTGAACCAATGCACCTATATTTTTTAACTGTTGCACCAAAGAATAATCTTGGATTGACAAATTTTATTAAAGAGGCATTAACGCTGAAAAATAAACAAATTGAGGTTACTTTAGTTGAAGAAAAAGATGCTGAAAAATTTGCTGCTAAGGTAAAAAAGAAAATGGAAAATAGTTTTCTAATATCAAATGATGCGATAGATTAGAATGTTTGCTGTTTATGCCTGCATTTTTCAACAGATAACGAATAATAGTACGGCTTTTATTTGCCGGATATGGTTGCTCAAAGAATATCCATAAATGTCAGACATTTAGAAGATTTGATGGATTATTGTAGAACTGGTGAGGAGGTAAAATTCAGTAAATGCTACAATAAATGAAATAGTTTATGAATACAGATACAATATCAAATAAATTCAATTCTGTAAATCGAGGAAGCTACCAATTTTCATTTTTTAAAATGAACGTGAATGTTTTTACGCCTTTGTTGGTGTTTTCACCAACAAATAGTTTGCTCTTCCGATGAAGTGCAAAAATCCATATTAACTAATATACGTTTTTGTT
>CAIYTT010000234.1 GCA_903929195.1 uncultured Bacteroidota bacterium | reverse complement strand
TGGAGTTCTGTTTCAACCGGAGTTGCTACCGTAAATACAAGTGGTATTGTTAGCGGTGTATCTGCAGGTACTTCTTTAATATCTTATACAGTAACTAATAGTTGCGGTACAGATGCAGCTACAAGAACTGTAACAATTAATCCGTTACCCGATGCAGGTAATATTACCGGAGCAAGTTCAATAGCATGTTCTGGTTCAACAGTATCTTTAACCGATGCTACAAGTGGTGGTACTTGGAGTTCTGTTTCAACCGGAGTTGCTACAGTAAATACAAGTGGAGTTGTTAGCGGAGTATCTGCGGGTACTTCTTTAATATCTTATACAGTAACTAATAGTTGTGGTACAGATGCTGCTACAAGAACGGTAACAATTAATCCGTTGCCAGATGCTGGTACTATTATCGGAGCAAGTTCAATAGCCTGTTCGGGTTCAACAATAACGTTAACTGATGCTACAAGTGGTGGTACTTGGAGTTCTGTTTCAACCGGAGTTGCTACCGTAAATACGAGTGGAGTTGTTAGCGGAGTATCTGCGGGTATATCATTAATATCTTATACAGTAACTAATAGTTGTGGTACAGATGCTGCCACAAGAACAGTAACAATTAATCCGTTGCCGGATGCAGGTACTATCGTTGGTGGTTCAAGGGTTTGTATCGGTTCTATGATAACATTAACCGATGCTGTTACAGGTGGTACTTGGAGTGTTTCAAATGTAGATGCTTCTGTTAGCGGTGGACATGTTAGCGGATTGACTATAGGTACGGATACTATAATGTATGTTGTTTCTAATTCATGTGGAATTGATACTTCAACTAAAATTATCACCATCAGTCCATTGCCTAATGCAGGTACAATTAGCGGAACATCAAGTGTTTGTATTGGTTCTACAATTACTTTAACAGATGGAATAAGCGGAGGTATCTGGAGTACAAGTAATACGAATGCAACAATTTCGAGTGGAGTGGTTGTAGGTATTACTGCGGGTAGCGATACTATTTATTATAGGGTTACTACTATTTGCGGTACAGCTACAGCAACAATGATAATTACAGTTAATCCATTACCTGATGCGGGTGTAATAACTTATTAATCAGCAAAATAGGAATTAAACAAAAGCATACAATGTTTGTAAGTGTTTAAATGAATTAACCGGTTTTAATTGAGAATATATTAGAACCGGTTAATTTAAACACTTAATTAGAAGTAAAAATTCATTTAAAATAAAACATAAATAAATTGAAAAAAATCGCAAATATACTATTATCAATATTTTTGATGTTATTGCCCGAATTACTATTGGCACAGACACCAAATTTGGGTTCATCTGCCGATTTTGTTTTGTTTTCCACAAACGGACCTATGTCGGCAACAGGTATTAATCACCTTGCCGGTAATGTAGGAACCAATAATGGCGCAAGCACCGGTTTTACTAATGTTAATGGAGTAATACACGATATGGATGCTGCAAGTGCATTATGTGCTTCCGATTTACTCACAGCCTATAATCAATTAGATACAACAACAGCTACAGTAATCATCATACCTATAATTGGTAATGGAGATACATTGATTGCAGGTGTATATAAAGTATTGTCTGCTGCATCTTTAAATGGTAATCTTTTCTTGAATGCACAAGATAATGCGAATGCAATATTTATTTTTCAGATACAAGGTGCATTTTCCACTAATGCAATGTCGAAAGTAAAATTGATTAACGGTGCTTTGGCATGCAATGTGTTCTGGAAAGTGGAAGGGCTTGTAGATATGGCAGCAGGAACTACGATGCGTGGAACCGTTATTGCCAATAATGCCGCTATTAATATGAATGCAGGCGACACGTTGGAAGGCAGAGCACTTTCAACAACCGGTGCAGTGGGTGTTGACGGAATAATTGCTTATCTACCAATAGGTTGCGGCAGCACAATACCAAGCGGACCAATTGCACCAACAATGGGTTCTGTTGCTTGTTTTGGTCTATTTTCTTCAAATGGATTTCTATCAAACAGTGGGTCAACAAATATCAGTGGCGATGTAGGTACCAATTCAGGTACAACATCCGGCTTTACAGGGTCTATGGTAACAGGTACAATACATGCAACCCCTGATGTATCTACTGCAACCGCATCAACAGCACTAACGAGTGTATATGCCTACCTTAATTCACTAACTTATGATATTCAGTTAAGTTCGCCTGCTTCATTCGGGCATAATCTGGTACTTACACCACATACCTATTTCTTGAATGCAGCAACAACACTTACAGATACACTCTATTTGGATGCTATCGGCAATACCAATGCCGTATTTGTAATTCAGATTAATGGTGCATTATCTACAAGTGCTAATTCGCGGGTTATATTGATGAATGGAGCACAAGCTAAAAACATATATTGGAAAATTGAAGGCTTACTGACATTAAATAATAATTCCATCATTAATGGGACAATTGTGGTTAACAATGCAGCTATTATCTTAAATAATGGTGTTGTAATTAATGGGCGAGCAATGACAACAAATGGAACAATAACAACAAATACAGTAAATGTGATTGCCAATACATTACCCGATGCAGGCATTATTAACGGCTTAAGTAGTGTATTTGCAGGCATGTCTATTACTTTAAGCGATACACATACAGGTGGTACTTGGAGCAGTATAAATTCTAAAGCTGTTGTTACGAGTGGTGTAATTACAGGAGTATCATCAGGCTTAGATACTATAAGGTATATTGTTACTAATTTATGCGGTGCTGATACAGCAACAAAAATTGTAAGAATATTAGGTGTGCCTACAGTCTGTGTTGGTGCTACTCTTATATTAACAGATGTTGTTAGTGGCGGTATATGGACTACCAGCAATTCTACTGCTTCTGTAGTAGGTGGCATAATAACCGGGCATAGTGCCGGTGTAGATACAATAATGTATTCTGTAACCAATGTTTGCGGAACAGATATTGCGAGTCTTACCATAACTGTTAATCCATTACCAAATGCAGGTAATATAACAGGGGCAACAAGTCTTTGTGTTGGTAATACCACTCTATTAACAGCAACAGTAAGTGGCGGAACATGGAGCAGTACCAATTCTTCAGTAACTATTGTTGATGGACTTGTTACAGCTATTGCAAGCAATACAGATACTATTAAGTATATGGTTAGCAATAGTTGCGGTATGGATACCGCACAAATAAGCGTAATAATAAATGCAATACCTGCGATTCCTTATATAACTACAAATTCTATTTTACCAATATGTTCCGGTGCTTTGTATCAAAATTTCGGGACGATAGTGGTAGCTGCAACCGGTGTAACCTATAATTGGAGTGCAGTGAATGCAACGATTTGGGAAACGAGTATAGATAAGCAAAATGCTTTAGTTAATCTCTCTAATTCGGGCGAAGTTTGGGTGATATTATCGGCAATTGTAAGTGCCAGCCCTTGCGAAAGCAGTGATACATTTATACTAAATATTGGTTCTTCGGTGGCACAGGTTCCTCATATATTTTATTTTCAAGACCACTTTGTTTGTTTGCCTGATGATTTAGATTCCTATCAATGGGGGGCGGATGATGTGAATAGCCTTTTACCATCCAGTTTTGCAGGCGAAACCAATCAGGATTATTTAAATGCAAATCCTGATTATACTACAAAATATTATTGGGTGAATACTGCATATAAAGGCTGCAATCAAAAAACATATTATAATGCACCATTAGCAATACAAAATGCAAATAGTGTTGTTGAAACAGTAATAGATATATTCCCTAATCCTGCAACCGACTTATTAAATGTAACTATAAGCACCGCTAATAAAGGCAGTATGCAGATAGATATAGTGGATATAGCAGGGCAGAAGCTTATTTCTATGCATACAACATTCGACAAATTCGGTATTAATATTTCAAAACTAACACCGGGTTTTTATGTTATAAGTTGTTATCAAGAAGGTTTTAAAATGGTATCTGCAAGATTTGTAAAAGAATAAAAAAATAATTATGATAAATATAGTTGAAGAAAATACTAAGATAAAAAATGTTTCAGGACAATCTGATAAACATTGGGAAAAGTATCGATTGGATATGTTGAAATCATTTCCATCTCCATATAGAAACGAAAATGATACTTTAGCTCTTGCTATAAACAAAGCTATTCTTGAAATAGATAATTTGAAGCCGGAAAAATCAATGGGGTCCGCGTTTTTAGGTACTAATTCTGAATTGACGATTGATTTTGAAAAAGTAAAACAGTCATCATTAAATCAAATGATGAATAAGCCTGAAATTGTAATAGAAGAAGTAATTAAATTATTTGAAGGATTGCCCAATTGGGGGCATCCTTTAACTATGTGCAACGTGAACCCGCAAGGGAATACGGCTGCTATAATTGCAGCAATCTTAACCGAATTATTTGCCCCTAATATACTGGAAGGCGAATATGCTTGGAATATTCATCAGGCAGAATTGGAATCGGGAGGCATTTTGGCAAATCTTGCAGGTTGGGTATCTAAAGATTCCGGTTGTGTATATACTTATGGTGGATCCGGTTGTTGGACATACCAATTAAAATATGCACTTACACGTGTGTTGCCTGATTCAAGAAATATAGGTATAAGAACCGATGCTAAAGTAATCTGTTCTCAGCAGGCTCATTATACTATGCTCAACAGTACAGATTGGATGGGATTGGGTATGAATAATATTATTCGTATTAAAACGGATGTGGAGACGAATGCAATGGATACCATTGATTTAGAAGAAGTAATGAAAGATTGCACCGCAAAAAAAATACCTATAGCTTCAATAGTATGCACTATGGGAACTACAGATGCAAATGCTTTTGACCCCGTAAAAAAAGTAAGAACGTTAATAGAAAAGTATCCAAACCCTGAAGGTTATGGCAAAACCTTACTCTATTGCGATTCTGTTATAGGTTGGTCATGGTTAGCATTTAAAAATTATGATTTTACTATCAATCCGCTTGGATTTTCAGATACAGTACTCCCTTACATTGAAAAGAATTATAATGCTATAAAAGATGTTTTTTATGCCGATGCATTTGGTGTAGATTTTCATAAAACAGGGTTTTCGCCCTACATAAGCAGTGTTTTTGTTTACAAAAATGCCTTGGAATTCGAGTCTTTACTTTCTCGAGACTCTTCAGTCTATCTGCAACCACGTTCGCCCTAGAATCCTATGAATTATACATTAGAAGTTTCACGAGCGGCTACAGGTTCAATGGTAGGCTGGGCTACACTTAAATTTTTTGGGCACGAAGGTTTTCAATCTGTTTTAGGAGGCATTCTTGAAAATAAAGTTTATTTACAAAACAAAATTGATGAAAATTCAGAAATGGTTTGTGTTAACCCTTCAGATTATGGCTTGGTAACTTTATTAAGAATCTATCCTAAAGGTATGGATGCTCAAGCTCAATTCAATAATGAATTAAATAGCCCATCATTTAGGGACGACTTAATTACATACAATAAATTAACACTTGCCATTGGCGATTTATTATTCCAATGGTTTCGTTCGGGTAAAAAAATAAACGGAATATTTACACCACATCTCAGTTTTAGTACAGGCTTCCGTGCTACTAAATACAATAGGGATATGAAAGATAAAGAAGCCGTAGTATATGCAATAAAAATGTTCCCTATGAATGTATATATTACCCCTGAAAATATGAAACATACACTTGTTTGTGTTGCAGCAGCAAGAGATGAGGTAATGATAGCAGTTAAATGATACCCCCCTTTCTCCCGTTCTTCGGATTTTCCGCAGGGAATCCGGAAGTAAGAATGAACTCCTTTTCCAAAGGCATTTTCTTGACAAAGCTAAATGAATTAATGAAATTCTTAGCTATGTACTTTTTAATTTAGCTTCAGTTCTTTGAATACGTTCTGAGAACGGGTATATTCTTGCTTCTTGATGCCCTGCGGAAAATCAGAAAGAACGGGTTATCGTCAATAAATTTTAACGCTGCGACACCCATTGCATCTATAATTGCAGGCTTGGCAGCATCTAAAGAGTGTTGTAGATTGATAAGCGGCTGTAATGGATTGGACATATTTTTTTGTTGTTTTGCAGAATAAAGTTGTATATTTGTGTTTTATTGCCCTGCGTAGGCAGTAGCATGGTGACCATTACTGGTCACCTTTTTTTTTGACTTAGAACTTTGGAATAATGCCCTTTATATCTAAATTCAATTGTTTTTAAGGTTGTTATCCTATCCATTTTATGAATTGCCCGTTCTTCCGGATTTTCCGCAGGGAATCCGGAAGTAAGAATGAACTCCTTTTCCAAAGGCATTTACTTGACAATGCTAAATGAATTAATGAAATTCTTAGATGTGTTTCTTTTCATTTAGCATCAATTCCCCGTTCTTGCTGATTTTCCGCAAGGAATTCGGAAGTGAGAATGAACTCATTCTACGAAGGCATTTACTTGACAAAGCAAAATGAAAGTGATAAAATGCTTAGCTATGTACTTTTTAATTTAGCTTCAGTTCTTTGAATACGTTCTGAGAACGGGTATATTCTTGCTTCTTGATGCCCTGCGGAAAATCAGGAAGAACGGATGTTTTTACCAACAAATTGTTTGTTCTTTCAATGACGAGTACAATCTATTTTAACTACTATACGTTTTTGTTGATGAAAACACTAATAAAGACTTTGTAAAATAAAAAACTTAGCTATCTTTGATTATGATGTTGTTTGTCGGTGAAAACACCAATAAAGGCACAAATAATGCATTACATGTTGCTTTATAACTTCTATTATGAAAACGATATATATTATTTTTTTATTAATGCCGCTATTTTGTAAATCACAAATTATTTCAACAATAGCAGGTACAGGAGTTTCCGGATATTTTGGTGATGGCAGTTCTGCTACTCTTGCAAAATTTAGCTCGCCAACTTTTGTTAAAATTGATGATAGCGGTTATATTTTTGTTTCAGATCATGGAAATAATGTAATTAGAAAAATTAGTCCTATAGGTAATATTTCAACTTTTGCAGGCAATGGAATAAGTGGTTATGGAGGTGATGGTGGTCAAGCCACAAATGCACTATTAAATAGTCCGGCAGGTGTTGCTTTTGATCATATTGGTAATGTTTATATTGCTGATTGGGGAAATAATGTTATAAGAAAAGTAAATACTATGGGCGTAATTTCAACTATAGCAGGAAACAATACTAGTGGTTATGATGGTGATGGAGGGCAAGCAACAAATGCAAAGTTAAATTTGCCTACAAATATTACTTTTGATACTATTTGGAATTTGTTTATTGCTGACCATGCAAATAATGTTATCAGAAAAGTAGATTTAACAGGAACTATAAGCACATTTGCCGGTACAGGTACGCGCGGATATTTTGGTGATGGGTTACCTGCAACTGTTGCTCAATTTTGGTTTCCATTTGATATTAGTTTTGACCATAGTGGTAATTTTTATATTGCAGACGCAGGTAATTTAGTTATTCGAAAAATTAATACGTCCGGAATAATATCAACATTTGCGGGAAATGCAATAGCTGGTTTTACTGGAGATGGTATTCCTGCAACATCTTCTGCATTATGGTCTCCTACTTCACTTGCAATTGATGGAAGTAATAATATATATATTGCTGATTTTGATAACTACAGAATCCGTAAAGTAAATGTTTCTGGTATAATCACTACTGTTGCTGGCACGGGGGTATCAGGTTTAATAGGTGATATGATTCCAGCAACATCTGCTGAATTAGATGGTCCTGAGGGGGTTGCATTAGACCGTTGTGGCAATTTATTTATTGCAGATGCTTATGCAAATAAAATTCGCAAAGTTACTTTTGATACATCATGTACATTTGCAACTCTTGGTTTAACTACAAAAAAAGCAATTAAAGAATTAAGCCTCTACCCCAACCCTACAACCACTAATTTAAGTATAAGCAATAATGGTAGCATTATTAATAGTGTTACTATATACAACCTTATAGGGCAGTTATTGTATAATAATGAATATAATAATACTAAAGTAGAGCTTTATGTAGGCGATTTAGCAAAAGGGATATATATAATAAAAGTGAACGGATATATTATACAAAAGTTTATTAAAGAATAAAACCCCATTCTTCCGGATTTTCCGCAAGGAATCCGGAAGTGAGAATGAACTCATTCTACGAAGGCATTTACTTGACAAAGCTAAATGAAAGTGATGAAATTCTTAGATGTGTTTCTTTTCATTTAGCATCAATTCCTTGAATAGGTTCGCTGCTTTATTTATACTTCCTGGATTCCCTACGGAAAATCAGGAAGAACGAGTTAGTTTGTTGTAAACATTATTATCAGACTATTTTCTAAAATGCATACTAATAAAAAAATCACATCACTATTTGGTATTTATTAAATACTTTTGAATTTACTTTACATAAAATATCCAATATGCAACTATCTGAAAATACTATTTTAATTACCGGTGCAACTTCCGGTATTGGTAATGCTTTTGCTTTAGAGTTTCTAAAAAATAATAATACGGTTATAATATGTGGCAGAAGAGAGGATAGAATAAATACACTTAAAAACGAATACCCCAATATAATAACCAAAGTATGCGATATTGCCAACGCAAAACAAAGGGAAGATTTGGTAAGGTGGGCAATAGAAAATTATCCTAACTTAAATATATTAATAAATAATGCCGGTGTGCAATATGCCGCAGACTTGCACAAGCCCATAGATTTAGAAAAATTAACTAATGAAGTAGATACTAACTTTATAGCACCTATACAGTTGGCTACCTTATTTACAGCCCATTTAAAAGACAAAAAAAATGCAGCAATTATAAACATATCATCAGGCTTAGCTTTTGTGCCTCTTGCATTTATGCCGGTATATTGTGCTACCAAAGCTGCAATACATTCGTTTACAATGTCTTTACGTTATCAATTAAAAGACACAGGTATTAAGGTATTTGAGATTGCCCCTCCGGCAGTAGATACCGAATTAGGACATGATAGACGGGAGGATAAATCGCAATCGCATGGTGGCTTACCCATAAGTGATTTTATAACCGAAGCAATGCAAGCCATAAAAGATGATTTATTGGAAGCCCCAATTGCAACTGCAAAAGGATTAAGAGCAAAAGGCGAAGAAATGTTCCCGATTCTGAATAAATAAAGGAATATAAAACAGATATAGGTATTATTGTTACAAAAATAAATTCATTCTTTTTTATGAAATATAGGAAGGTTTGCGTCTATGTATAGTAATTAGTTGATAGTTTTTACACACCTAAAAACAGAATCGTATTTAATGCAATATGCCCAACTTACAGACGAGGAATTGCTATTAGCCCATAAACGGGCTACAGACAATACGTATTTGGGAATATTACTACACAGATATACAACATTGTTATTTGGGGTGGCACTTAAATATTTAAAAGATAAAACACTAGCAGAAGATGCCGTACAGCAAATATTTCTGAAAGCACTAACCCATTTCCCTAAAGAAGATATAAATAATTTTAAAGGTTGGCTATATATATTAATGCGTAATTATTGTTTGCAGGAATTAAGAGATAAAATTCGTAATACCGATGATGCAATACTTGCATATATACCCGCCACAAATACCGACAATGATGAACTGATGAAACAAGAATACTCCATACAACAATTGGATATTGCATTAACCGAATTAACACAAGAACAAAGAACAACAATAGAATTATTTTACTTAAAAAAATACAGTTACGAACAAATAATAGACCAAACGGGTTTTACCTTTATGCAGGTAAAAAGTTATATTCAGAATGGCAAACGTAATTTAAAAGCGTTACTACTAAAAAAAATGAGTAAGCAACACGAATGAATGAACAAAACAAAATAGAAATAGAAGATATTTTTGGCAAATCGGGTACTACTGATTTGAGCCAAGATAAGATGATGTTGTATCTGGAAGGCAAACTGAGTGCCACAGAACAACACGATATTGAATTATGGCTTGATGAACAAAGTATGGAGGCTGATGCCATAGAAGGGTTAAAAACCTTAGAAGCGAATGAAACCAAATCAACAATAACAAAACTAAATAAACGCTTAAAAAAATCGCTTAAAAAAGCCAAAAGAGGTAGAAAAAATAATAATGTTGATAAATTTAATTTAGTTGCTGTTGCTACGGTTCTTTTATTAATAATTCTTGCCTATATTGTGATAAAATTTGCTATTACAAAATAACAGCTTCATATATTAGTAATTGATACAGACAATTTTTATAAAGTAAGATATTTAGCACATGAAACATTTTATACTTTTTATGGCTTCATTATTATACTTCGTTTCTTGTTTTGCAAGCAACGACAGTATTTATGTTTGTAACAAATGGTGTGCAAGAAAAGATACTTTATTACTTTTTTCTACTGCCAACAATGTAATTCAGATATATAGTTCGGCTTTTAAACCTAAGGATATTACTGTTAAAAGTCTGGATTACAAAACTTTAAAAATAAGTAATCCGGAAATAGTTGGTGATACGCTTACCGTATTGGCTATGCCTTATACCATAGAAAAACCTATGCGATTAGCCATTGTTAATAACAAAACAGGTAAAATTATTAAAACGCTCTTTTTTAATGCCGAAGATATTCCCGTACCTGCTGCCAGAATGGGGCATATATTAACTACCGAAGCCCCAAGAATGAATATTTTGGCACAAGTATCCTTAAAAGTTATGTTTCCCGGTTCTTTATATAGCTACCCTTATTATATAAAACAATATAAATTTAAAGCAAGAATAGATAAAGCTGATGTAAACTATACCGTAAATGGAAATATGATTACGAGAGATGTTGAAAATGCAATAAAGCGTGTAGCCGAAAATACAATTATAGAATTTAGCGATATAAAAGCTTCCTGCCCCAATTGTGCTACCCGCACGTTAGATAATTTAAGGTTGAAAGTGAAATAGTCTATTTTATTTATTGTAGTTATGTATCCCGTTCTACCAAACTATACTAATTAAATACGAACGTAGTCATGTTTTTTTGTATGTCTTTGAAATGTAATTGATAGGAAAAATAAAACTCTTTCTTATAAATATTTTTTACTTCTATTTTATTTTTGATTATTTTTGTTTCTAATTTAGAAATCCTTTCAGATAGTCGTGTTATATTTATAATATTAAATAATTTAATTATGGAATTAAGGTTTACGAAATATTTATTTTTTATTTTTTGTTTATTATCTACCTATAAATCAGCAGCACAGTGCAATCCTATTATTGCAAACGATAGCGACCAATTTGTTTTTCCTCTTGGTGGTTATGTTAAAGCGACTACTGCCTATAATAATACCTTGTATATCGGAGGCGTTTTTTCATTGATTGGCCAAAATACGGGACATTTTATAGGCATTGATACTGCTAATGGACATCCTATTAATAGAAGCATTTGGCCAAAGATAAATGGGGCTGTTTACAAAGCAATACCCGATGGTATCGGTGGGTGGATTATAGGAGGAAGTTTCTCGAAGGCAGGCGATTCAGTGAGGCATAATCTGGTACAAATTGATTCTTCGGGGCATGTAACTGCCTTTAACCCTAATCCCGATAGTTTAGTAAAATCGTTACTGCTAATAGGAGCAGACCTTTATGTTAGTGGCAATTTTCGACATATTTGTGGGGGTACTAAAACTAGATTGGCAAAAATGACTTTCCCTTCCTGCATTTTATCTATGTGGGCACCAAATCCAAATAATACTGTCAATGAAATACAATTCTACGGTAGTAAATTATATGTAGGGGGCTGGTTCACCAATATAGGAGGCATGGCAAGAAATTATATTGCTTCGATTGATACTGCAAGCGGAAATGCTTATGTTTGGAATGCCTACGCAACAGGAAGTATGGTGCAAACCATTACTTTTCATAATAATTTAATATATGTTGGGGGCTCTTTTAATAATATTGGCGGACAGCCGCGGAGCAATATTGCTTCAATAGATACTGGTACTGCTATTGCAACAACTTGGGACCCCCATGCAACTGGAACAGTTAATAAAATTATCTTTATTGATACAACTGTTTATGCTTTAGGAAGCTTTAACAATATTGGCAGTCAGCTTAGAAATGGGTTCGGGGAAGTAGATGAATTCTATGGCTTAGCAACACCATTCAATCCTACAAGCACCATTTCTTACTATGCATTTTACGATATGGTGCTTAGCGGTTCGAAACTATTTATAGGCGGTGGGGGGTACACTTCCAGATATGGTTATATGGGCCTTTTCACGCACGACAATTATATAGGTGTTATTGACATTCCGACGGCTACTTTTTTTCCGGAAAAGTACATTTGTGAAGATCAGGTTTATACTTTGGGAATGAGCGGCAATAAATTGTTTGCCGGAGGCGATTTTTCTGAAATGGGTTGTAAATACAGGCTTAACGGTGCCGCAATTGATATGGATGCAGACACAATTACAAATTGGAATCCGGAAGCTTTTGAAGGTATTAATAGTATTGCGGTAAGTCCAACAAGAGTTTATATAGGCGGCGATTTTACTACACTTTCCACTACTTATTTTACCGATGCTTATTATCTTGCTGCTACCGACCCCCTTACAGGTAAATATGACTCAGCGTTTACACCAAATGTAGAATATCCTTCTGTAGTCAATAAATTACTTTATGATAATGGCAATGTATATGTTGCGGGCTATTTGGCCGGAATAGGTGGGTATTCAAGAAGCGGTGTTGCTAAAGTGTCGGCAACAGACGGTAGCCTTGATATTGGATGGAATCCTTCATCTACTTTTACTATTGGTATAAAAGCTATGGCTGCAGACAGTAACCAAATATATCTTGGCGGTAATTTCTACATGCTTGGCGGGCAACCTCGAAATAATCTTGGTGCTGTAAGTAAAGTTACAGGTTTGGCAACTGCTTGGAATCCTAATGTATCCGGCACTGTTTATGATTTGTCTATTAATAACGGTAAAATTTTTGCAGGTGGGTATTTTAACACTGTTGGTGCAGATACTCTAAGTAACCTTGCTAAAATAAGCACGGTTACCGGTATTGCTGATGCTTGGAACCCGGCACCTGATAATGAAGTGGAAATCATAAGACCCTATTATAACACAGAAATTATTTTCGGTCGGTACGACCACATTGACACAACAACATTGGTACAGGGTTTAGGTAGCGTTAATGTTGAAAATAACACTCCAAGCAGTTGGAATCCACATCCCGGCTCTGATTCAGTTTATGACATGGCTATACATGGAGATAAGTTATATGTAGGAGGTGGATTCACTTCGATAAGTGGACAAAACCAGTATCCTATTTTTATTGTATATAGAATGCAAACAATGCCCGATACCATAACTATTAGCGGTACTACTACTGTTTGTGCCGGTGCTATTGCCCATTTCAATGCTTCTACAATTGCAGGCAGTAATTATCAATGGCGTGTAAATGGTAGTAATGTAGGATTTAATACCGATACCTTTTCATATACACCGGCTGCCGGAGACCAAATTACTTGTATGAATACAATTACCACCACTGGCTGTTATACTTCAGATTCAGCTACAAGTAATAGACTAACTATGGTTGTAAATCCCGTTCTTACACCAACAGTTACGGTTACCGGAGCTTCAAATGTATGTTTTGGTAGTAATGCAACCTATACAGCAAGTACAAGTGTGCCTTCACCCTCATTTATATGGAAAATAAACGGAATAAATGCCGGTACCGGTAGTACACATACTTACACACCTTTGAATGGAGATACAATTAATTGTAAAATATCTATTTATACAGGCTGTTATAATGCTGATAGTGCTGTAAGCAATAAAATTGGCATAAATGTTAGCGAACCTATTGTGCCGGTTATTAGTATTAATGGACCCTCTACAAGTGCTTTTGGTAATTTGGTAACCATAAATGCAACTGTTTCAAATGCAGGGAGTCTATATCAAATATATTGGTATAAAAACGGGTATTTAGTAGGTACAACCTCTACTCCTCTATTTACATATACCAAAAGCGGTGGTACAGATATAATAAAAGCTACTGTTTATCCGCTTTCTTCAACCTGTTACGATACCACTGTTTCAAACAGTGTGTATATATATCAAGCAGTAGGTATTAAAGAAACTGAAATGGATTCTGCCATTCAGGTTTACCCAAATCCTTTCAGCGATTTTGTTTTGATAAATGGCTTGCAACCAAATGATAGGATTTGTGTTTATGACTTTGAGGGGAAAAAACTATTGGAGCGTTCAAATATTGATAGCCCAAAAAATGAAGAGAAATTTGAATTGAAAGGTTACATACCCGGTATTTATTTATTGTTTATTTGGGATGAGAATGGGAACATGAAAACAAAAATAATTTTAGAGAAAAAGTAGAATGGATGCTTTGTATGAATTTTTATTAAGTTTATATTGTCATAAATACACGGTGAATTGAATAATATAGAGGTAATTGTTTCTTTATCTGATAATAAAATTTTAGAATCAGAACATTTATATGCAAATGGATTTTTTGATTCTGCATATTATTTGGCAGGTTATGCTGTTGAGTTGCTTTTAAAAGCAAGGATATGCAAAACGCTTAATATAGACAACTTTTATGACTTTGGAAATAGAGACCGGTTTATAAATGAGGATAATATATTAAAACCATATAAAGTACATAATTTTGTACAGTTATTTGTATAATCAGGAATATATAAAGAATATCTACTAAAATTAGACGATACTGATTTTTTTTATAATTGGAATGAAATTGGCAAATGGAAAGAGGATGTAAGGTATAGTATTGGTAAACAACAAAAAGATGTATGTGATTTTATTAATAGTGTGAAATATTTTTCGGAATGGATAAAAAAGTATTTATAAAAGAATTAAAGGAATTGTTTGAAAATTTAATTAAGGAAGGTAAAAAATATTCCAAAATCTGGTTGAGTGAAGCTAATTATGGAGGCTTATATCATTCAGGTGCATATATTTTGAATGTAAAAGCTGGAGAACATTTTGAATTAACTTCACCTGAATTAAAATTCCTTTCCTATTTTTTGCATGAAAAATTAGATAAGGAGAAAAGAACCTATTTTCATCAGGTTGCCTTTTATAACGACAACGAACCGATACCGGAAGAAAAAGGGGATATATTATTATATAACGAAGAATAAATTATTTTAACATTTATATTTATGGATAAGGCAGCAGAAACAAAATGGGATAAGGCAGCAATTTCATTAGAAAATTATAAAGAATATTATAAGAAAAAGACAAATAAATTTGATTTGACTTTAATTGACCTTTTATATATTTCTAATTTTAAAGGAGGGAATGCAACAATTAATGAAAAAGAAGACGAAAAATTTGATGTAAAATTACAAAAGTATGGCGAAGTATTAATTGAAATTGATAATATATATAAGGACAGAAACTTAGCAGAAATTAATGATACAGAACTTGAAAAGTTGAATGAGTATATTAACAAAATTATTAAGTTGAGCCAAGAAAAAGAAACTGCAATTGATGGTTTTAAGTCCTCATATATATCAGCTCTTTTACATAGTTATTTTCCAAATTTAATTCCTGTTTTAGACAGACGTATTCTATTCAATTTAGGGATTGTTGATATTGAAGATAAGAAAAATGCACCAAATGAACAAATCAAAGAAATTGAACAGCACTATAAAGAATTGATTCGTAAAATCAGAAATATATCAAAAGATGAAAATAAATCAATTAGAGATATAGATAGAGATTATTTTATTATGGATATACATGACCAACAATCAGTTTAAGGCATACATTGAGTTTTTTATTAAAAGTAACAATATGAAATTTTATTTATCAATTTTATTCTTCCTTCTTGTCGGCACTTTGATGTCGAAAAGAGCTACGGCCCAGTGCGACCCGGTACTTGCTAACGACAGCCTGCAATACATTGTGGATAGTGGTATTTTTGCTACTGCCGTAAGGGGAAATACCTTATATATAGGCGGAGATTTTAATTTTATAGGTCGTAATACCGGCCGCTTTATTGGCGTGGATACCCTAACAGGGCAACCAATACACAGGGGTACATGGCCTAAAGTAAACGGAAATGTTTATAAGGCAATTGCAGATGGTGCAGGTGGGTGGTATATTGGAGGTTTTTTTACTAAGGTTGGCGATTCCGTACGCAATAATATAGCCCAAATCAATAATGCCGGCATTGTTACCTCTTGGAATCCAAATATCAATGATACTGTTTATGCTCTTCTATTAGTCAATAACACTCTTTATACCGGTGGGGCATTTACACATGTAGGTGGCACAACAAGAAATAGAATTGCAGCAATAAATACGATAAACGCCACAACTACCAGCTGGAACCCTAATGCAAACCATACGGTAAACGAACTTGAGACAAATAATGGCTTGATATATGTAGGTGGGCAGTTTACCAATATCGGTACGGCAACAAGGTCTTTAATTGCAGCATTAGACACTACAATTGGACATGCTACGGCTTGGAATCCCGAATGTTATGGTACATCGGTACAAACAATTGCATTTAGTGGTGCTAATGTATATGTGGGTGGCAATTATAACATTATTGGCAGAACAACCAGAAATAACTTAGGTGCTGTTGATTCAATAGATGGACTTGCTACCGGCTGGACGCCTATAGTAAATGGTGCAGTAAATAAAATTGTTATGAATGATAGTACCATGTATATCGGAGGAGCCTTTACGCATGTAGGTTCTAATTGGAGGCACAGCCTTGCAGAGGTAAGCATTATTGCAGATACGGCTACCAATTTTGACCCTATGTATTATGCATTTGGTACGATTGTTACCTATGACATCCTTATAAATGCAAATAAGATGTATGTAGGTGGAGATTATTATTTCTTTGATGTAACTCAGCCCAATTTGGTACAAATTAATTTAAACACAGATTCAATTACATCTTGGCAGTCTTATTCGGGTAAAAGTATATATACTTTGGGTATGTACAATGGTATATTATATGCCGGAGGACAGTTTAGAACTATTGGGGCTTATAGCCGTACAAGATTGGCTGCTATTGATATGGTTGCTGATACGATAACAAATTGGACGCCACAAGCCGGAGGTAGAGTAATGGCAATTGCAACCGGCCCGAATGCAATTTATGTAGGTGGATCTTTTCATTATGTAAATTCAGTTACTGCTAATTTGATGGCCGCATTTGATACAACATCAGGTGGGGTTTTACCCGGATTTACGGCTAGTATTAGTCCTTACAGCTATTGGGTTTCTAATCTGATTTACAAATCGGGGATTGTTTATGTGGGTGGCAATTATCAAAATCTCAGTATTTACCCATACAGAACAAGTCTTGCAGCAGTAGACGCAATTACCGGTGCATGGAATTCATGGAATCCAAGTTGCTTAAACGGAGGGAGTCCGGGTGAAATACAAAATATGTTATCGGATGGGACTAATTTGTATATAACAGGTCTTTTTGACCACTTAGCAACTGCTGTTTGTAATTTGCATGGTTCTGTGAATATTGCAACAGGTTCGTTTGGTACTTGGAACCCACCTACAGATGGTATGCCGGAAGCACTTGCTTTATATAACGGAAATATGTACTGTGGCGGAAGTTTTAATCATTTTGGCTCTTTGTTTACGCCCAGACTTTCCTCAACAAATCTGGCTACCGGTATTGAGTCTTCTTGGCAACCTTACCCATCAAGCGATGTTACATTGATAAAGCCACATTATAATCATTTGTATTTAGCAGGTAGTTTTACAAGTATTCACGGTACTCCTTTAAATGGTTTTGCCATAGTAGATACTGCAAGTAATCTACCGTTAAGCTGGAATCCTTCACCATTAGGTACGATTAGGGCAATAGAATTTTCGGGCAATAAAATGTTTGTTGCCGGCAATATATCTAACATGAGTGGGCAAGATAATTTTCTAAATCTTGCAAAATATGCCATTAATACCTTGCCCGACACCATTCGTATTTCGGGTTCTGATACTGTTTGTGGCGGTACAGTTACAACCTATACTGCATCAACCGGTATTACAGGTGCTACATTGCAATGGAAAGTAAATGGCATAAATAGGGGTACGGGTACAAGTACATTTTCCTATACTCCGCTTAATGGCGACCATATTACTTGCACAATTCATGCACCAAGCGGGTATTGTTACTTACCCGATTCTGCTACGAGCAATACCATTGCAGTAGTAGTAAATCCTTATGTTACTATTTCAGGTACTACAACTGTTTGTGCAGGTACTGCTATTAGCGATACTGCATTAACATCTGCTACCGGTATTACCTACCAATGGCGTGTAAATGGCGTTAATACAGGCACTGATAATATTTATAGTTATACACCTGTAAGTGGAGACCATATTACATGCACCATTCACGGTGTTACCGGCTGTTCCGGTACCGACTCAGTAACTAGCAGTATTGTTACTATGTCTGTAAATCCGTTAGTTGGTGTTTTACATGCTTTAACTGCAAACCACGATACCTTATGTATTGGGCAATCCGTTAGTTGCAATGCCGGCTCATTGGTATCAGGGTTACATTATGCATGGAAAGTAAATGGAATAAATGAAGGAGCTGATGACAGTACTTTTTCTTATTTACCAACAAATGGAGACGTAATAAAAGTAATTGTTACAGCACCTTCGGGTGGCTGTTATATAAATAACCCGGATAGTGGTGCAATTACAATAACCGTAAACAATTTATCGACACCGGCAATTAGCATAAGTGGCGATTCTGCATTATGTACAGGCATTACCGGCACTTATAATGTAAGCCCACTCATATCCGGTGCTCATTGTTTATGGTATGTTAATAATATTTCTACTACCGATACAGCAATGACGTATTCGTATTTACCTGCCACCGGCGACCAGGTAAACTGCATTGTACTGTTGCCTACAACGGGTTGTTATAGCACATTACCGGATACCGGTCATGCTTTGGTCGTATCTGTGAACCCGTTAGTAACTCCTGATGTGGTTATAGCTACAATGAGTGATACGGTTTGTGCCGGTACATATACAAATTTTAATGCAATAACTCCCGGTATTACAGGAGCTACTTACCAATGGAAGGTAAATGGCACAAATGTAGGCACAAGTACATCTGCTTATAATTATGTACCTACAAATGGAGATAGTGTATATTGTATAATAACCTTGCCACATGGGGCTTGTTTTACAGATTCTGTAGCTCCAAGTAATAAAATAGGTGTTACGGTTATTTCTTTAACAACACCTACAATTACATTGTCGGGTCCGGGCTTTGCTACACAGGGTAATGCGGTAACTGTTGCTGCAACTGTTGCAAATGCAGGTAGTAGTTATCTTATAACATGGTATAATAATGGTACTATTTTTAATACATCAACCGTACCAACAACTACCTATATTAAAGGACCCGGAACAGATAATATTACAGCAAAAATAATTTCGTTATCTTCCGGCTGTTTTGATACAACTTTATCTACTGCTGTAATTGTTACAGAGGCGGCAGCAGGTGTCAATTTAGTTACAGCCAATGCTTTTATAAATGTATATCCTAATCCATTTAATAATGAAATTACAATAATGGGTTTAGATGAAAATGATAACATTAATATATTTGATTTTACCGGCAGGCAGATTTATGATTTTGAAATAAAGAATAATAAGCAAGACAAAATATTGAGATTTAATTCCCTAATAGAAGGGTTATACCTATTACATATAGTAAATGCCAATGGTGCAGTAATTGGTAATATTACTATAAATAAAAAATAGTTGTGAATTTATAGCAATTCAAAACTTGAATTGGCGTAGGAATTTCTTTCTTGCAACAACAAGTTTGTATTAGTTATTTGTATATATTATAAAGATAGTTTAAAGTCATTTAGCACATTAAACTATCTTTATAAGCTACTGTCTTAGTAAAAACGAGATAAAATACATGCCCGAAATAAGGGAGATAGATGACCATGAATTAGTTGTTTCATTTAAAGTTGCTGAATTTAAAGATGCTGCTTTTACAAAATTGGTGCGGAAGTATCAAGAGCGTCTTTATTGGCATATTCGTCATATTGTGTTAGAACACGAAGATACAAATGATATTCTTCAAAATGTATTTATTAAAGTTTGGAAGAATTTAGGGGAATTTAGAGAGGAATCTAATTTATATACTTGGCTATATCGCATTGCAACAAACGAAACACTAACTTGGATAGAACAGAAAAAAAGAAAATCGGCAGTATCAATAAATGATAATGAAGATTATTATGCCGAAAAGCTGCAAGCACAAAAGGGTTTTGATGCAAATAAAATAGAATGGAAATTACAACAAGCAATACAATCATTGCCTGAAAAACAGAAATTAGTATTTAATCTTAGGTATTATGATGAAATGCCTTACGAGGAGATGTCTGAAATTGTAGGCACATCGGTAGGTGCATTAAAAGCATCTTATCACCATGCCGTTAAGAAGGTGGAAGCATTTCTTACCGGTAATTAAACTATTAAAAAACAGAATTGTCTTAAATATACAATGCAAAGGGATAACGAAATATTAGATGAATTGAGGGAATTGGATAGTTCATTGGCAAATATTGATAAAATAAATGTCTATGATTTACCGGTAGGGTATTTTGATGATTTTGGGAAAAAATTGCAATTAGAAATTGAAAATATAAAAATAGAAAGTGAATTAAAAACAATTAGTGCTACCAAAACATTAGAAATACCGGATGTCTATTTTGAAAATTTTGCAGCTAATATGGTAGCTACTATAGCTGCCGAAGGTATGAAGTTGCCACAAAAAAATGCAGAAGTATTTGATGTACCCGAAAATTATTTTGCTGATTTACCTGAAAAAATGGTAGCTCAACTTAAAGAAACCAATGTTGATAAGGGTATTAATGGCAAAACTAAACCGAAACGCATAGATATTGCCTTTTTACTTAAATGGGCTATTGCAGCAATTTTTGTTATAGGCTTTGGTATAAGTGCATATTATACGTTCATAAATTCAAAGTTGAATAATACGGAAACTATTTTATCTTCATTGCCTAAGAATGAATTAAAAGAGTACATGGAACAAAATGCTTATGATTTTGACAGTGAACAAATTGTAAGTAGCAGAATGGATAATAAATTGAAATTAGATAACAATGAAATTGTTCAATATCTTAGCGAATCCGGTTGGGATTAAAAATTATATAAAATAAAAATTGGAATTAGACTAATTAAAATAGCAATATTTTGGTAGGTTGTATTTTTGAAAATAATAGTAGGATTATGAAAAATAGTTTAATTATAGTTTGTCTTTTAATTATAGTTTGCTTAACGGCAAATGCACAAAGAAAAGAACAAGGCGAAAGGGTTCATGCATTAAAAATGGTTTACATTACAGATAGATTGCACTTATCTCCAGAGCAATCTACCAATTTTGTTCCTCTTTATAATGAATATGAAGGTGAGCAAAAAAAGAATTTTCAGGAATTTAAAGCAAAATATAAAGGCATGGAAAATGATGCGTTAGATGATAATGCATCTCGAAAATTTGTGGATGATAACCTTGATTTTCAAGAACATGTAATTGCAATTAAAAGAAAATATAATGACCGTTTCTTGAAAATTATTTCTCCACAACAATTAGCAGATTTATATAAATCGGAAAGAGAGTTTAACCAAATGCTTCGAAAAAGATTAAACGAACGAAGAAATGGTGGCGGAGGAGGTAATGGTGGTGGAAGATGGGGAGATTTTGGTAGATAATAAATAATATTGTTTTTATGTAACTAATAGGCATTTTATTGGTTACTAATAAGGTAGGCTAATAAATAATTACCCCCTGTTTAAAATCCTGAAAGGATGATATTATTATAGAAAATGCCAATTTCAATAATACAAAACCCTGAAGGGGTGATGTTATTTTACAATGTATGGGCAAATAATATCACCCTTTCAGGGTTTTGTGGTATTTCATATGTTGTTTACTATAATAATATTATCCCGTCGGGATTAATTTTATAAATTAGAATAGTTACTTTTTTTTTGCTGATAAACAAATGTAAAACTTTAATTTAGCAGCATGAAATTTATAAAGGCATTATTATTCCTTTTTTTGTCGGCAGTAACGGTACTGAATGCACAAAATAGATGGCAACAAAAAGTAGATACTAAAATAGAGGTTAGCTTAGATGATGTAAATAATTTGCTCTATGCTTATGAAGAATTTACATACATAAATAATTCTCCTGATACATTGAACTATATTTATGTGCATTTGTGGCCAAATGCCTATAAAAATGAATATACACCGTTTGCCAAACAACAAGATGTAAATAGGAACACGAATTTCTATTACTCAAAAGCAGAAGACAGGGGTTATATAGATAGCCTCCATTTTGCCGTTGACGGTGTAAAAGCCAATTATTATAGTACTGCGGATGTGCCGGATATAGCGCGTTTAGATTTGCCCACACCTTTATTACCCGGAAAAAGTATAAAAGTTGTTACTCCGTTTAAAGTAAAAATTCCGAAGGTTTTTTCGCGATTGGGGCATACTAAGCAGGCTTATTTTATTTCTCAATGGTTTCCTAAACCGGCTGTGTATGACCAAAAAGGCTGGCACGCAATTTCTTACCTCGACCAAGGTGAGTTTTTTAGTGAATACGGAACGTATGATGTTTCTATTACATTGCCACAAAACTATATTTTAATGGCTACCGGTAATTGTATGAATGAGGAAGAAAATAAATGGTTGAATGAACAAGCGGAATTGCCATTGCCAAATGATACATTATATAAAAAAGGTACTCCATTAAGTTCTTCGCAGTTCAAAACGGTACATTATCATGAAGACAATGTACATGATTTTGCTTGGTTTGCCGACAAACGCTGGATTGTAAGAAAAGACACTGTTTTTGCTCCCGGAACAACTAATTTGGTTACCACTTGGTCTGCCTTTTTACCTGCTTATCAATCTTATTGGAAAAATGCGAACAGTTATTTAAAGGAAACCATAAAGCATTATGGTAATTGGGTTGGTCCCTATCCATATAAAACAATAAAAGCTGTTTTAGGCGATATGAGAGCAGGTGGAGGTATGGAATATCCTACCGTAACGATAATAGATAAATCGGCTTCAAAATCGCAGTTGCAAATGGTGGTAGTGCATGAGGCCGGACATAATTGGTTTTATGGTTTACTGGGCAGTAACGAAAGAGACCATGCTTGGATGGATGAGGGATTAAATACATTTTACGAAAAAAAGACAACGGAAGATATAAAAAGTAAAGATACTTTGAAACATAAAAAGCCAAGTAAGTGGAATGAAGAATTACTTTGTTTCGAAAATGCAGCAACACATAAAGACCAAGCGATTGACCAAACAGCATCCAATTTTACAAAATTAAATTATGGCTTGGATGTATATTTCAAAACGAACATGATGCTTAAATGGTTAGAAAAATATATGGGTGCAGCAGACTTTGAAAAAGGAATGCATGAATATTTTGAAAAATGGCATTATCATCATCCTTATCCGGAAGATTTTAGAGATTGTATGCAGCATAATACCACAAAGCAAATAGATTGGTTTTTCAGCAATTTACTTACAACAGATAAAAAGGTGGATATTACAATTAAAAAAGCAAAGAGAAATACAGATAAAACAGCTATTACGCTTGTTAATCATACAGGTATTACAGCTCCGGTTTTGGTAAATGCGTATCACAATGACAGTTTAATTAGTTCTGTTTGGAGTGAGCCTTTTAATAAACGTACTCATATTATAGAACCTGCAACCAACTGGACAAAGCTGAAAATTGATGAAGCAATACCTGATTTTAAAGCATCGCACAGTATTTACAAATCAGGTCTTTTTCATCATTCCGGTTTAAAGTTTAAGTTTCTTTTTAATGCAAATTCATCTGAGAAAGAACAAATATTTGTTGCTCCGTCTTTGGGTTCTAATCAATACGATGGTTTTATGGCAGGTATTTTGTTTCATAATCTTACCGTACCCGAAAATAAATTTAGGTTCGCATTTACACCAATGTATTCTTTTAGTACACAATCATTAGTAGGTGCCGGTTCTTTTGGTTACATTACTTATCCTGAAACTATTTTTAAAGAAATAGCATATCAAATTGATGCCAAAAGTTTTCATTATGACGTACAAGATTTCTCTAATATAAATTTTGGAACAATAGGACTTCATAATTTAAGGTATATAAAAATTGCTCCATCGGTTAATTTTAGATTAAATGAGCATAATTTAAATAGTTCAATAATAAGAACACTTTTATTAAAGATGTACTACATCACAGATCAAATTTACGAATCTTCAGTATATAGTCTTTTACAGAGAAAGAATTTACCTCCTACAATAAATGAATATGGACTTTTAAGATATGGGCATAAAAATAGTCGTGTTTATAACCCATTCAGTTATAGTATAGAGGGGCAATATGGCAGTGATTTTGCTAAAATAAATGTAGAAGGCAATCTAAGAATAGATTATAATGCAAGAAATAAATATTTATTTGTAAGGGCTTATGCAGGTAAGTTTTTTGCAATTTCCAATGATTTAAATAAGATTTCAAAATATGAATTAAATGCATCCTATACAGGTATTGATGATTATTTATATGATGGAACCTATATAGGTAGAAGCAGCAGTAATCAATTGGGAGCACAACAAATTTCAATACAAGAGGGGGGCTTTAAAATACCTGTATATAATGGTGCAGCCCGTAGCAGCGATTGGATGGCTACAATTAATTTAAAAACTACATTGCCTAAAACAAAATTACCAATCTATTTATTTTTTGATGCCGGTGTAATACCTAATGCTAACCCAAGTTATACCAATGCTAGCTCTTCAACTTTACTTTATGAAGGTGGAATAGAGGTAAGTTTAGTTAATAATTTTGTTAATATATATATACCCATAATTATGAGCAGCGATTTTCAGAATTATTTATCTAATACTTATGGTAATAATAATGTATTTGGAAGAAGTATTTCTTTTAAAATACAGTTGCAGAATATAAATTGGCTTAAATTACCTACGGAAATATTGAAGACAGTAGAATAACAAAAAAGAATAAACCTATATCGAATTAAGGATATAGGTTTATTCTTTTTATTTTAAAATTAATTGGCTTCTTCTGCCGGTGCTTCTTCTGTTTGTGTTTCTTCAGCAGCTTTTGCGGCAGCTAATTTTGCAGCATTTTTATCTTCAACTCTTTTCACTGATTCGCGAACAGTTTCTGAGCGTTTATGAAGTCTGTCTTTACGGTGAGATTCCTCACGTTTTGCAACCAATTCTTCATGTTCGCCATTCCAGTTTTCAAATTTTTCTAAAGCTGTAGTTTCATCAAACAAGCCAAGAGTTACACCTCTCATTAAATGTCTAAGGAATAAAACACCTTTGAAAGACAGAATGCGTCTGCAAGTGTTGGTTGGTTCTGCACCTTGTTGCATCCAATGTAATGCACGCTCGCGGTTTATACGCACGCTTGCAGGTATTGTCAATGGGTTGTAGGTACCTAATTTTTCAATAAATTTTCCATCGCGGGGAGCAGTTGAGTTAGCTACGACAATGAAATAGAACGGGCGTTTTTTAGACCCGTGTCTTTGTAAACGGATTTTTACCGACATAAATAATAGAAATTATTTGGCGTTAAACAATAGATTTTTTTTCGGACTGCAAATGTAATTGAAAAAAACAAAAAATAAAAACAAATTTATCTTTTGTTTTTATTTTTTGTTTATAGTATTTAACAAGTATTATCTCCTACCCATAGGCATTCCACCGGGCATACCCATTCCACCGCCTTTCATTTTATTTATATTACCCATCATTTGCTTCATTTGCTCAAACTGCTTCATAAATGCATTTACTTCATTTACATCTTTACCACTGCCTTTTGCAATACGTTTTCTTCTGCTTAGGTCTATTAAATCCGGGTTACTTCTTTCGTAAGGGGTCATTGAGTTTATAATAGCTTCAATACCTTTAAACGCATCATCAGATATATCAATATCTTTTAACGCTTTACCAACACCGGGTAACATTTTAAGTAAGTCTTTAATGTTACCCATTTTTTTTATCTGATTCAGTTGCTCTTTAAAGTCTTCAAAATCAAATTTATTGGTACGTATTTTTTTCTCTAATTTTTTTGCCTGTACTTCATCATATTGGGCTTGGGCTCGTTCTACAAGGGTTGTAATATCACCCATGCCTAAAATACGTTGTGCCATACGTTCGGGGTAGAAAACATCTAATGTTTCCAGTTTTTCCCCCATACTTACAAATTTTATAGGCTTATTAACCACATATTTAATGGTTAAAGCAGCACCACCACGTGTATCGCCATCTAATTTTGTAAGTACTACGCCGGTAAAATCAAGTCTATCATTAAATGATTTTGCTGTATTTACGGCATCTTGCCCGGTCATGGAGTCAACAACAAATAGAATTTCATCAGGGTTTACAGCAGCTTTAATATTAGCTACCTCCTGCATCATTTGCTCATCAATAGCCAAACGGCCGGCAGTATCTATAATAATAACATTGTTACCATCTATTTTTGCTTGATTAATAGCATTTAAAACAATAGATACTGCATCTTTATTTTCAGGTTCGCTATAAACAGGAATTTTTATTTGCGAACCTAATACTTTTAATTGGTCTATAGCTGCCGGTCTGTATATATCGGCTGCTACAAGTAAAGGTCTGCGTGCTTTTTTTGTCTTTAAAAAATAGGCAAGCTTACCCGAAAACGTTGTTTTACCCGAACCCTGTAAACCGGCAATTAAAATAATAGTGGGTTTGTTTGTAAGTGATAGTTCAACCTCTTTGCCACCCATTAATTCTGCAAGCTCATCTTTTACAATTTTTACCATTAATTGCCCCGGGCTTACCGATGTAAGTACTTTTTCGCCCATAGCTTTATCTTTTACCTTATCGGTAAATTCTTTGGCTATTTTATAGTTCACATCGGCATCAACAAGAGCGCGTCTTATTTCTTTTACCGTAGTGGCAATATTAATTTCATTAATACGGCCTTCGCCTTTTAATTGTTTAAAAGCGGTTTCAATCCGCTCGCTTAGATTTTCAAACATAATTTTTTGAAGTGGATTGCAAAATTAATTGAATTCATGCATACTTTGTAAGTAATTTTAAAGATAAATAGCCAATATGTTACTCGTTTTATTTGTGAAACCATTTTTACTTTTTCAATCTTTATACTTCCTGATTCTCAGCAGGGAATCAGGAAGTATAAAGATTATAAATTAGTTCTAACATTTCTATCCATTTCATTTAGCTTTGTCAAGTAAAATGCCTTCATAGAAGGAGCTCATTCTCACTTCCGGATTCTTTGTGAAAAATCAGGAAGAACGGACTTTAATGCAGGATATTTGCAGGTGAAAACACCTGCAAAGGCGAAAAATGAAAAGAAAGCCCCCAATATTAAATTTTTAAAAACACTCTTTTTCTTAAAAATAATTCGTTAATTTTATTTAAGAATTATTAAATAATGAAAAAACTCTTTTTTTACTTAATTATACTTAGTTCTTTAACTACTATTGTTAAAGCACAAAG
>CAIYTT010000233.1 GCA_903929195.1 uncultured Bacteroidota bacterium | reverse complement strand
GTTGCCGTATCAACAACTTCATACTGCATTTGTATTACTCCGTTATTAGGGTAGGCATCGGTAGAAAAGATATATCCTTTACCAAATACAACTTTGCCTTGTATTTGTTGATTAGGAATAACTAAGGTGTCGCCAACAACATAAGCTCTTAATAAATGAAAGTAATTATATAAACCTTTAATTACTACATGATCAACTAATGTATCTTTCTCTATATTAAGTGCATACTCAAATGCAGCGGTTCTAGTACCTGTTTCATTTACAGTCCATTGTCCCAAAAAAATTGTTCTATTGGTAATTTCGCAACTTGTACCGCTATAGCCTGTCATACAAATACAATTGCCGTCATTACATGTACCACCATTTGCACAATTGGTAGTTTTACATTTGTCGGGTTTACAAGAAAATGAAATGGTTGTAATAATAGAAAAAATACTAATAAGTAGTGAAAAAATGATTGTTTTTGAGAAAGTCTTCATTTGATAAATATATTTTTTATTTTCGATGTCAATTTAAATATGATAAAATATTTGTTTATTTATTTATTCCATTGCGATGGCTGGCTCTTATCGTCGGCTGCATTATATCCATAATCATTTACACGCTGTGTTAATGAGTCTATTACTTCATAATACATAGTTAGTCCGCCATATTGGCCATAAGTTGTATTGTAATGTATTGTACCGTTACCCAATATGTATTTACCGTTATATACTTGGTTAGGTATTATAATATTTGTGTCATTTACAATAGCTCTAATAGGATGTGTTAAAAAACTATTGAAATTATAAATAAGTACATCTGTAATAAGAGGGCCATCCGTAATTGTTACATAATACTGTGCAGCAAGGGTAGTACTACCTTTTTCAAATACCGTCCAATTACCCTCAAATTTTTGACGCGTGGTGGTTTCGCAGTTACTGCCCTCATACCCCGATGGGCAAGTACAAGCACCACCATTACATACACCGCCATTTGCACAAATAATAGTTTTGCATTTATCCCAATTGCAAGAGCTTACAATTACTGTACTATAAACAGCTAATGCTGAAATGCCCGTGATTAAAATTGTTTTCAAAAAAAACTTCATGTTTGTCAATTATTTTTATATAAAAAACACAAAAACAAATTATGGTATCTTTTATTATTAAATGATATAGCTAAAAAAACGATAAAAATATACAATTATAATCATTAAACTAAAAAACGTGAAATATATTTTTTTGTTTTATCGTTCCAATTCATCTTTATATGATTTTATACCTCTGTATATTGCCATAGCTACTTCTAATTGTCCTTTTTCAGAGTTTAAATAGACCTCTTCATCAACATTAGTAATAAAACCAATTTCAACCAATACTCCCGGCATCGCACTACCTGCCAATACTTCAAGTCCTTTTTGTTTTACTTGTAAATCTCTTCTGCCCTCGGCAACAAATGCATTTTGGATTTTACTGCCAAGGTTGACGCTTTTTTTTAGAAAAGCTTGCGAGTATTGAGCAATAATTATTGCTGTTTGTGGGTCGGTGGGGTTTAGTACACCATCAGTAACATTATCACCAAATTCACCTATTGCTCCTTTCTGTTGTTCGGCACGGTGTAAACCCATTACATAAGTCTCAACACCGCTAACTTTTGTTTCGTGGTGGCGCACTTTATTATATATTGGTTGTTTAACTGTTTTACCATGTCGTTTTACAGTTTTATAGCCGGTGAGTGTTTTTGTATAAGTATATGGAGTAGAATTTACATGTATAGATACAAATAAATCGGCATTTGATTGATTTGCAATGTTATGTCTTTCTTTAAGTCCTGGGTAGGAATCATCTGTTCTGGTATAAATTACTTTTAAAGATTTAAGACTATCGTTTATAATTTTACCTAATTTTAAAGAAACCGCAAGTGTAATGTCTTTTTCTTTAGAAATAGCTCCAACTGCTCCCATATCGGTACCCCCATGACCTGCATCTACAATTATTGTTGAAATTCCTTTTCCTTTAGCATACGTAACGAGATGAAAACCCGTTAAAAGCAGTAGTATAATTATTATTTTAGTTCGTATCATATATGTTTCACAAAAGATTAAATTTTACAAATATTATCATCGTAAGTTAGTACCTACTTTTGTACTGTTAATGAACATAAACTGTAAAATTATTCCAAAATTCTCATCATTACACTGCATTACATACTGTATTGCAGTCATTTTTACATTCTTTATAACAAATAACGCCTATTCGCAAACAGAAAGGCAAGTGTTTGAATATAAAAAGATTGTAAAAGACAGCATAAAATTAATTAATGACAGCATAAAAACGAATGATACTGTAAAAATAAAATCGGATAGCCTAAAAAAGTCCCCTGATAACGCTGATACATCAAAAAAAAGAAGGCTTGAAAAAGAATTAGGTATAAAAATCTCAAAAGATGCGTTGCCTTCAAAAGTAAATGCACAATCTAAAGATTCAGCTGTATTAGATATGCAAAATAACCTTTTTTATTTGTATGGTAAAGCGCAAGTAAATTATGAAGAGTTACAATTAAATGCCGGACAAGTATCTTATAATCAGGCAACTAATATTATTTCTGCCGCTCCTAATAAAAAAGAAAACGATACAAGCACCGAAAAACAAACGTTTCAACAAGGAAAAGAAAAATTTACTTTCGATTCTATTCAATATAATTTTAAAAGCAAACGAGCAATTGTTAGAAATGCACATTCACAATATGGTGAGGGTTTTGTGGTTAGCGAGCAAGTAAAAAGAAATCCGGACCAATCTATATATGGTATGCATAGTATTTATACTACCTGTGCATTAGATACCCCCCATTTTGGCATTAATGCCAGAAGAATTAAAGTAATACCAGGAAAAGTTATTGTTTCCGGCCCTGCAAATCTTGTAATAGAAGGTATTCCAACTCCTTTATTTTTGCCTTTTGGCTTGTTTCCGGTAACCGATAAACAGAAGTCAGGGTTTATTTTACCTACTTATACTATTGAGCAAGCTAGAGGCTTAGGTTTGCTGAACGGTGGATATTATTTTTATTTAAACGACCACATAGACTTTAAAACCCAAGCCAATTTTTATACTAAAGGTAGTTATTCGGTAAGTGGAGAAAGTATGTATGATAATATATATAAATATAGGGGGGCTTTAAGCTTTTCGTATGCTTATAATAAAACGGGTGAAGATTTTGAACCCAATTCATCTATAACAAAAGATTTCATGCTTAATTGGCGGCATCAGTCAGATGCAAAAGCAGTTCCCGGGCAAAGTTTTAATGCTTCAGTTGTTGTTGGTACATCATCTTATTATTCAAATACAAGTTACGATGCCAATCAAATTTTGCAAAATCAATATTCATCTAATATAAGTTATTCCAAAACATGGCAAGGAACACCTTTCGGTCTCACAATTAGTGCATTACATAATCAAAACACGCAAACCAAACAGATAAATGTAACTTTGCCGGATATTAATTTTCATATTACTCAGTTAAATCCTTTTCAACGAAAAGATAATATCGGCATACATTGGTACGACAAAATAACACTGAGTTACACTGCTGACGAATTAAACAGAACAACTTTCTATGATAGTACTTTAAACCTTAATAAATTATCATTAAGTAATTTTCAAACAGGGGTGCATCATAGTATTCCGCTAAGTGCATCTTATACTGTTTTAAGGTATATAAATATGTCTTTTAATGTTAATTATAATGAGTATTGGCTTACAGATAAGCTGCATCAACAATATAATAATGTAGAACAAAAATTAGATAGTATTGATTCGCATGGATTTTATGCTGCAAGAGATTTTAATGCAGGTGTATCATTTTCAACACGTATTTATGGTATGAAGTTATTTAAAAATAGTAAATTAAGAGGTATTAGGCATGTAATATCTCCTAATGTAGGTTTTAGCTATCACCCTGATTTTGGGGCTTCTCCTTTTAATTATTATTATAAAACCCATTTAGATTCTTCAGCAACAATTAGTACATTATCTCCTTATGCTACTTCCATAGTTGGCATACCACCACTTGGTAAAGCCGGAAATTTGAATTTTAGTATCAATAATAATTTGCAGATAAAAGTGCGTACATCAAAAGATACAGTTACAGGCTTCAAAAATATAACACTTATTGATGCATTAGGAATAAGTACTTCTTATAATCCGGCAGTAGATTCATTTCAATGGAGTAATATTTCAGTAAATTTCAGAACTAACATTTTAGATAAAATCAATGTTAGTTCATCTGCAACATTCGACCCCTATGCCTGGGATTATGATTTAGGAAGACGCCTACCTCAAACTATGGAAGATAAAGGTTTTGGATTGGCAAGGTTTACAAGTGCAAGTTTGGCATTGGGGTCAAACTTCCACTCTAAACAAACAACAGCAAATAAAGCGGTTACCAATAGCGAGGAGTATGGCAGGTTATTAAGAAATGCAGGTTATAACGACTATGTAAATTTAAATGTTCCTTGGAGTTTTAACTTTAGTTATTCCTTACAAGTCAATCAGTCTATGTCGGGCATTACAAAAAGAGATACTGTAGTGGTAACTCAGAATTTAACTTTCCAGGGCGAAGTAAAACTTACTGAAAGATGGAAACTGAATGTAAGTAGCGGTTATAATTTTACATATAATCAACTTACTTTAACTTCTATAGATATTTATCGTGATTTACACTGTTGGGCTATGCATCTGCAAGCAGTACCTTTTGGCCCTCGGAAAAGCTATAGTTTCACGCTTAATGTAAAAGCAGCAGTACTGCAAGATTTAAAACTTATAAGAAGACGAGATTATAGAGATACGCCTTATTAAGTATGATGTACAATATATTTTAGGCTAAGTGAATTGTTCTTGTGATTATAAATATTCAGGGGATTTTATGAATTCATTTGTTTTTTTCTTGCAATATATTATTTACCATATTTAACCAAGCTTGTGCCCCTTTCTTATTCCAATGGGTATCACCTGCAAAATACCACGTCTCGTTCTCGTTGTTTTTATAGAAAGAGTATATATCTATAATTTTTATTTTTAAGTCCTTATTGTTTTGTATTTCCGGTATCAGATTATTATAGCCTTCACATTGTTCTATGGTTACAGCATTTGGTATTATAGATAAATAAACTTCTTTGAATCCTTCATTAAGATAATGTTCGTTTATTTTATTTAAATTAAGTATAATATTGCTTAACTCTTCTTGTGGCAAAGCTGAAAATGAGCTTGCTTTTTCAGTAGGGCTTAGAGTTTCTTTAAGAAATAAATACTTTTTATTTTTAGAAATTACAACATCCCCTGATGCCCTATTGAATAAATAAAAATTTAATAATGCTTTACTCTCAAACATGGGAAATACAAAATTGTAATTAAATAAATTGTATTGTATGTTTTGATTCATATTTTTATTGAAAAAATCATTAATTGTAACTGGTATTGAAGCACTTGATATATTTACTCCATTCACTTTATTCGTATTTACTAATGTTGTAATTTTATTTTTTTTAGTTGAATCATAGACTTCATCAAATATTCTAAGGGAATTAAAATAATCACGAAAATAACGTTCAGATATTTCGATTATTAAAATGTTTTTTTGACTTGTATCTAAACCATAATATAGGTTATTTTCAAAACGTTTAAGGAAAGTATATTTGTTTATACAAGAAAAAGCAGTATCTCTAAATCTACGTGAATAGCTATCGCCAAACAGATATAGATTAACTTTTTGTGGACAATCTTGCGGTGGTTTATTTACCCTAAAATCTCTAACCATTCTAAAATTATCCATCATGTCTAAATAAGACATGCTTACAAGGTCGCCATTACTAAATTGATAGGTTCCCCACCAAGCCGGCTCATTACCTCTTTTATCAGATAAATATTTCATTATTTGCCTATTGGTAGATGCAACTAAAACTACAAATCCAAAAACAATTAATATGTCTCGTGTTATTTTTAGAAACATAGACTAAAATTGAAAATAAATAAATTGATTTTCTACAAATACTCCAAAATAATAACAAATAGCAATCATAGATATTGTATATAAATAAAATAAATTATTTTTTTTAATGTAATGTTTGGGTAATAATTTTTCCCTTATTATAAGAATAAGTATAAGGAGAAATGAAAAAAGTAATTCAATCTTGTCAATGCCTGTATAATTAGCACCACTACTAAATGTTGCCATTTTTTTTATATATTGAAAAGCATGGTGAATATTTTCTGACCTAAAAAATATCCAAAGAATTGTTACTAATAAAAAATTTACTAATATCGCAAAGCAATTCCAAAGAATTTTTAAACCAGATTTTTTATCAGTGCTTGTTTTGTTTGGCATAAAAACAACTAATATGCCATGTAGTAAACCCCATAAAAGGAAGGTACGGTTTGCACCATGCCATAAACCGCTAAGAATAAATACGATAAAAACATTTAATTTTCTGCGTAAATTTCCCTTTCTGTTTCCACCAAGAGGAATATATAAATAATCGCGAAACCAACCTGATAAAGAAATATGCCAATTTGCCCAAAAACTACTTATGTTTTTAGACAGATAGGGTTGATTAAAGTTTTCCATCAATTGTATATTCATCACCTTTGCTGCACCTATTGCAATATCAGAATAGCCTGAAAAATCGCAATATATTTGAAATGAATAGAGTATTGCACTTATAAATAAAGTTAAAGATGAGGTAGTAGAAATATGCAAATGTGTATAATCTACTACCATAGCTAAACGGTCTGCTATTACCGATTTTTTAAAAAAGCCCCAACACATTCTCGAAATACCTTCTTTAATGTTGTCGTAATTTACGGGTCTAAATTGGTGTAATTGAGGTAATATATTTTGAGGTCTTTCAATTGGACCTGCCACTAATTGAGGATAGAACATAACGTATAAAGAATATATAATAAAATTCCTTTCTGCCATTTGTTTTTTTCTGTAAACTTCAATCGTATAGCTCATAGCCTGAAACGTATGAAAAGATAGACCTATAGGAAGAGCCATTTTAAGAAAAGGTAAATCAACCTGTTTATTAAAAACCAATAAGCCGGAATGAAGATTATCTAAAAAAAAATTATAGTATTTAAAAACGGCTAATGTGCCAATATTAGCTATAAGACTTAAAATTAACCAAGTTTTTCGTGCATATCCCTCGTTTTTTTCTATTTGTATGCCTGCAAAATAATCTACTATAATTGTGCCGCCAAGTATTAAAATATATACGGGAATAAATGACATATAAAAGTAGCAGCTTGCTACTAATAAAAGTAAGATACGATTTTTTTGATTTTTTAATCTGAAAAACCAGAGTGTTACTACAAGAAAAAAAACAAGAAACTGTAAGGAGTTAAATACCATTTTATACTAAACAATTATTTTTGTGTTTTTTTCTGATTTTTTATTTTGTAAAAGTATAAAGTAAATACAATTTAATTATGATTTTATATAAAATAGAAATTCTTTTATAAGTAAGTAAGTAAACATAATTTATACTATTATTTATTTTAATCTTTTTTGTTTTTTATAGGACAGAATTGTTTTTTATTTTTTTGAAAATAAATTATTACTAATGAAATTTGTGTAAATAGTAGAATTACCTTTGTATTTGATTATTTTTGCAACGATTTACAAAAACACAAATTATTTATGGCTATTGTTGACCTTATAATGCCTAAGATGGGCGAGAGTATTACGGAAGCTACAGTACTTAAATGGCATAAAAAACCAGGCGATTCTGTAAAAATGGATGAAACAGTACTTGATATTGCAACAGATAAAGTTGATAGCGAAGTGCCATCTACAGCGGCAGGGGTAATTACTGAAATATGTTATAAAGAAAATGATGTTGTTCCGGTAGGGGCTGTTATTGCCAGAATTGACAATGCAGTTGGAGCAACTGCCACAGTTACAAATGCAGCTCCCAAAATTGTTGAATCTGCAACAAGTCATTCATCTAGCATGAATCAAAATGTTGTTGCTCCGCAAGTAGTTAATAGCATTAAGGAAATTGTTACTGACCACACTAATACAACAAATGGTGTTCGGTTTTACTCTCCACTTGTATTAAATATTGCTGGTAAAGAAGGTATAGGCATGGCCGAGTTAGAAAAGATACCGGGTACAGGTAGTGAGGGTAGGGTTACAAAAAAAGACATTATTGACTATGTTGCAAATAGAGGGAATATTACAATTTCAGAACCACCTGCTGCAATTTTCCCTGAGCCTGTAGCACAACCAATTATAGTAACTACACCTACTGTTTCGTCTCCGGTAGTTAAAGGTGCTAATGTTGAAATAATTGAAATGGACAGGATGCGTAAGATGATAGCAGAACACATGGTTCGCAGTAAAGCTACATCGCCGCATGTAACAAGTTTTACGGAGGCAGATGTTACAAATATAGTAAAATGGAGAGAAAAAGTAAAGCAGAGCTTTGAAAAGAAATTTGGAGAAAAAATTACTTTTACCCCAATATTTATTGAAGCTATTGTAAAAGCAATAAGGAAATATCCTTATGTAAATTGCAGTCTTGACGGTGATAAAATAATACTTAAAAAAGACATAAATATAGGTATGGCAACTGCATTGCCAACCGGTAATTTAATTGTACCGGTAATTAGAAATGCAGAATCTAAAAATTTAATTGGCTTAACTAAAGATGTGAATGCACTTGCAAATGCTGCAAGAGCAAATAAACTGAAACCTGATGATACACAAGGTGGCACGTTTACAGTAACGAATGTAGGTACATTTGGCAGCTTAATGGGTACCCCTATTATTAATCAACCACAAGTAGCTATATTAGCAGT
>CAIYTT010000232.1 GCA_903929195.1 uncultured Bacteroidota bacterium | reverse complement strand
TTATGTTTTTTTTTGCATTTTTTTGGGCATATTTTCATTCTAGTTTAGTACCAACAATAGAAATTGGTTCAATATGGCCACCAGCAGGTATAGATGTATTTAATCCATGGGGAGTACCTTTATTAAATACATTTATATTATTATTGTCAGGTGTAACTATAACATATGCACATCATGCTTTAATCCATGGGCTATTATTTTTATGTTAAGGATGGTTTGTTAATGACGATTATTTTAGCTGTATTATTTACATTGTTTCAGGGTTATGAGTATTTTGAATCTTCTTTTAGTATAGCTGATGGTATTTATGGTTCTACTTTTTTTATGGCAACAGGATTTCATGGATTCCATGTTATAATAGGTACTACTTTTATTATTGTTTGTTTATTTAGAATACATCAATTTACAAGGGAACATCATGTAGGTTTCGAAGCGGCTGCTTGGTATTGGCATTTTGTAGATGTTGTTTGGTTATTTTTATTTATTTCTATTTATTGGTGGGGTAGTTTATAAAACTATTTTATTTTTTGGGTGTATAGTATAGTGGCAGTACAGTGGGCTTTTAACCTGATGATCTAAGTTCGATTCTTAGTACACCCACAAAATGAAATATTTGTACTATTAGTTATAAAAATTAAAGCTTTACACTTAATATTTACCTGTTAAATGTACATGAACCTTATTGATTATAAGCAGTAAAAGGTCGTAAATTTAGCTTAAGTTCATGTTAGTAGTAAAAGGTTGAATGTTTAGCTAAAGTTGAGCTTGACTGTTTAGTTAAAGTTGATGTCAGTAGTAAAAGGTTGAATGTTGAATGTTTAGCTAAAGTTGATAGTGAATGTTTAGCTAAAGTTGATAGTGAGTAATACCTCTGTGATTATATCTCTAAGTTTTGTATTATCTTGGGTGAATGTTTAGTTAAAGTTCATGTTAGTGAATGTTTAGCTAAATTTGATAGTGAGTATATCTCTGTGATTATATCTCTAAGTTTTGTATTATCTTGGGTGAATTTATTTATAAATAGTATATATTAAAAGAAATTATAATTTTTTAAAGTGAAAAAAAATAAAATATGATATAATTAAAAACAATTATATATTTTTGGTGAGTTTGATTCTGGCTCCGAATGAACGCTAGTGGTATGCTTAACACATGCAAGTTGTACGCGAAGTAACTTTGAGTGGCCTATCGGTGAGTATTACTTGAGAAATTTACCCTTAAAACGGCAAAAACTTCCCTTATATAAATTATTTATAATTTATATTTCTAGAGCGAGAGGTCGTATAAAAAATAAATGTTGTAGTGCAGTTAAGAGATAAGCTTATTGAGGATCAGGTAGTTGGTGGTGGTAAAGGCTCACCAAGCCGATGACACTTAGCTGGTCTAAGAGGACGATCAGCCACATCGGGACTGAAAAACGCCCGAACTTTTTGATGGAGGCAGCAGTGAGGAATATTGGACAATGAGCGAAAGCTTGATCCAGCAATATCACTTGAGTGAAGAAGGCTATTTTGGTTGTAAAGCTCTTTTAATAGTTCTAATTATGATATCGGCTATTGAATAAGTCCCGGCTAACTTCGTGCCAGCAGCCGCGGTAAAACGGGGGGGGCGAGCGTTATTCATAATGATTGGGCGTAAAGGGTGCGCAGATGGTTTTACCAGCTTTATATGAAAGGTTAGAACTTAGGTTTAATTTGGTATAAAGGTCGTAATAAACTTGTTTTTTTGAGAAGATTGCGGTACTCTTACTGTAGAGGTGAAATTCGGTAACCGTATAGAGGACCAGCGGTAGGCAAAGGCGGCTTTCTAGCAAAAAAAGACATTCAGGCACGAACAGCCCTTCAACTTCCGTCGGATTAAATACAACCGTCAACATCTACGGCCCGACCGGCGTCACATTTTAT
>CAIYTT010000231.1 GCA_903929195.1 uncultured Bacteroidota bacterium | reverse complement strand
ATAAATGAAAAAATGAAAGAAAAGAAATTAACTAAAACTATTATACAAAATGAAAATAGTTATATAGACAGCTTATTAATAGACAATTGGGCATTACCTGTAGAAAGTTTATTTTATTCTAAATTAAGCGGAGATACTTTACAATCTACCTTTCTTTTTTATAATACAAACAAGATAGATAACCCTACAAAATTTGGAAAAGATACCTTAATCGGTTGCTGGGAATTAAGAGCATCTAAAAATATAAATAAAAATTATTTCAAAATTGATACCACAACATCCTATTTACCAATAACTTATAATGCCTTAATGCAATAATTTATTCAATAATTAAAAACTCATTAGATAAAGGGTTTATTAAATTAAATAATGTATTAATAAATAAATTGCCATATTCTAAATAATATTCAGAGAAATTTTCAACTCTTTCTTGTAAAGAATGATTAGGAAACAATTTTTGTTGCAGTTTGATAACTTTGTTTAATTGCACTTCCATCTTTCTTTTTTGAGCTCTATACATTTTCTTTTCTAATGTTTCCAAATGATGCTTTACCTTAGTTAGAGTAGCATCAACAGACCTAATTAAGTTTTGGTCTATTACTGTTGCTTTACTTCTTAATTTATTTAATATCAAATCAATTTCAAATAGTTCTGTTTGGGTATGAAAATCTGCATCCGTATTGCTTTCTATATATTTTTGTAATAATTTAGTTTCTTTCAAAAATAAATCCGGAATATCTAATCCCATTTTTTTTCTTATTTCACTATTCCTATTATCAATCCATAAAACGGATTGCCTAAGTAACAAGCAAGGATAAAATACACCGTAAGATTCAAAAAGAGTTCTCAATTGTAACCAATAAGCTAATTCCCCTCCACCGCCTATAAATGCTATATTCGGCAATATTGTTTCCTGAAACATGCCCCTCAACATTACGTTCGGACTAAACCTCTCAGGATAGGAATTTAATTCATTTAATAGTTCACTTTCTGTAAATTTTATTTCTGTATTGAGTACTATCCATTCCGTACCCTTTTTTTCAATTCTTTCTCTTAGATTGTCTTTTAAATAAAATAAATTAATATTTCTAGGGTTAGCTTGTACTTTATAATTTGTGCCTAATTTTTCAATTTGGTTTAATAATATCGTATATGAATTTTGATGCAATAATTCATCCTTCATAACATTAATATATAAAGCCTTAAAATTGCGGTCATCCGGATTTAAAATTACCAAACCAAAATCACCAAACAATTCATTTACAATATATTGTGTTGCTTCACTTATAGTAGAGTGATGGTAATATGCCGATTTTATTAACGCCTCTAATTGATTACAATTTTGTCCGGGAGGGCCTAAAACGGTAAATAATTTTGTAAATAATGGTTTTAAGCCATCTGTATGCATTCTTCCTACTGCCCCACTCTGCCCACTGCCGTCCCAAATATACTTTTCGCCTCTGAAACTAAATACCCCTAACTCTTCGATATCATTATCTTCGCTACCCATATAATACACAGGTACAAAATTCTTTTCAGGATATTTCTCTTTTAATTCTTTGCATAGTTTTATAGTATGTATAATTTTATATATAAAATAAAGATAGCCGGTAAGTAGATTAGGTTGATGTGCTGTTGTTACTGTAAACGTATTTTCATTTTCTAATAAATTTAAATTTATGGCAGTGGCTTCCGAAACAGGAATAGCAGCATATTGTTTTTTAAGAGTATCTACTAATACAGTTCTATTAACCGGAAATTGAGATCGACTACTGATTGCTTCCTGAATGCCTTGATGAGTAGGACTGTATTTATAGAAAGGTTTTACTAATTCATTTCCACTTAAATAATCTAATACTAAACGGGAAAAATAACCGGTCTCACTATACTGCAACTGATGAAAACTTTTATCCACAGATAACTATTTTTTGCAAAATTACTTTTGTAAAATGATAATTGCATCAGTTTTCCGAAATAACCCTATATTTACCATCTTATAAAAAATATTTTTCATCTTTAGACTAATGTACGAATCAAAAAGTATTAAAAATTGGTCGGAAGAAGATAGACCTCGCGAAAAAATGCTTCAAAAAGGCTCAAGTTCGCTTACAGACGCAGAATTATTGGCAATACTCATTTCAAGTGGCACAAGAGAACGTTCGGCATTAGATTTAGCAAAAGACATATTAGAATTAGCCCATAATAACTTAAAAGAATTAGGTAAAATAAGTATTTTGGAACTACAAAAAATAAAAGGTATCGGCGAAGCCAGAGCAATAACTATTTGTGCTGCAACAGAATTGGGCAGGCGAAGACAAATTAGTGATGGACTTGAACGAAAAACAATTAGTAAAACCATTGATGTACTTGAAATAATAATGCCCCTATTACAAGACCACCATCACGAACTATTTATTGTATGTTATTTAAACCAAGCTAATAAATTAATAAAATACGAAATATTAAGTAATGGTGGACAAACCGGTACTGTTGCAGATATAAGGATAATATTAAAAAATTGCCTTTTATACAATGCCAATAGAATGATAGTAGCACACAACCACCCGTCTGGCAATAAACAACCCAGTGAAGCAGATATTGTTTTAACAAAAAAACTAAAAGAGTCTGCCGGACTAATGGATATAAAACTGCTTGACCATATAATTATTGCCGGAAATAATTATTTGAGTATGTTTGATGAAGGTTTTATATAAGATTTTAACTTTATAAAAAAGATAAACATAAACAATATTTATTTTTAGATATAAATAAGAAAAGCTGTTTATCAGGTTCATTAACTACTTTTACGTTTTTATTGAATGAAGGAAAAAAATTTTCTCTTATTTATTCAAAACATTAATCTGTAAGACATTTAAATTATGGCTGCAAAAAATGAAATAAAAAGGATTACAACCAACACGTTGCAATCAATGAAAGAAAACGGAGAAAAAATATCTATGCTTACGGCTTATGATTTTTCTATGGCAAAAATATTAGACGATGCCGGCATAGATGTATTATTAGTAGGCGATTCGGCATCTAATGTTATGGCAGGTCACGAAACAACCTTACCTATAACTTTAGACCAAATGATATATCATGCTCAAAGTGTAATACGAGCTTGTAATAGGTGTTTGGTTATTGTTGACCTCCCGTTTGGTACATATCAGGGTAACAGTAAAGAAGCTTTAAACTCTTCTATAAGAATAATGAAAGAAGCCGGCGCACATGCTGTAAAACTGGAAGGTGGCGAAGAAGTTCAGGAATCTATAAAACGAATTGTTGGTGCCGGTGTACCTGTTATGGGGCATTTAGGGCTTACACCGCAGTCTATATATAAATTTGGCACCTATGCAGTTAGGGCTAAAGACGATGAAGAAGCAGATATATTATTACATAATGCACGAATACTGCAAGATGCAGGTTGTTTTTCTTTGGTGTTAGAAAAAATACCGGCTAAATTAGGTAAAATTGTATCGGAAGAATTAAAAATACCTGTTATAGGTATTGGTGCCGGTATGCACGTTGATGGTCAAGTACTTGTAATGCACGATATGTTAGGAATAACAGCAGAATTTTCACCAAGATTTCTACGTAGATACCTTGACCTATATTCTGAAATAAAAGATGCAACAAAACAATATATTAAAGATGTAAAAAGCAAAGATTTTCCAAACGAAAAAGAACAGTACTAAACAACAAACAGTATCCTATAATATTACATATAATTCATAATGGTAAATACAGATTCTTATAAAGAAATAATTACCTACCTGAATAGTAAAAAAGTAACTTTAGTAGCCGTATCAAAAACGAAACCTAAAGAACAAATAGTAGAACTTTATAATTTAGGACAAAGAAACTTTGGCGAAAATTATGTTCAGGAATTAGTTGATAAATATTCAGAATTGCCAAAAGATATTCATTGGCATTTTATTGGTCATTTACAAACAAATAAAGTAAAAGACATAGCTCCATTTGTTTATATGATACATGCTGTTGATAGTTTTAAACTATTGACAGAAATAAATAAATATGCACAAAAAAACAATAGAACAATAAGTATATTACTGCAAATGTGTATTGCTGATGAGGAAACAAAATTCGGGCTTGATGAAAAGGAAATTATTGTGCTGCTTGAATATTATGAAGCTCAAAAAAATACATTAGAAAATATAAAAATTTGTGGCTTAATGGGTATGGCTACAAATACAGATGATACTGAAAAAATAAAAACAGAATTTAATAGACTGCATCAGTTTTATTTACACCTTGCAGAAACCACCTTTTTTGCTAAACCCTACTTTTCAATATGCTCCATAGGCATGAGTTCCGATTACTTATTGGCAATAGAACAAGGTAGCAATTTAGTAAGAATAGGAAGTTTACTTTTTGGTGCAAGAGAATATAAAAACATTGCAGGTAAGTGAGGTTTAGATAGAGAATTACACACCCTGTTTGCCACAAAGCAGACATTTGTTTTGAAACATAAGAATAGGGTCGTCATTCCGCAGATTGAGGGACTACTTTACGATATGACGACCCTATTTAACATTCTCTAATTCATTATTATTACTTTGGTAGTATAATTTTCGCTTTCTGTTTTTAGGGTAAATAAATAGATACCTTCTTTTATACCACTTAATTGCAATACAGAACTTCCATTATTTGTGGTAATGTTAATTTGCTTACTTAAAATTTGCCTACCTATAATATCTGTTAAAGCTATATTTGCAATACCTATTGGCTCATTTTGCCAATTTATGGTAATTTCTTCTTTCGTAGGATTCGGATATAAACGAATCGCACTTGCTCCGCCTATTTCTTTAATGTCTGTTGTTAAAATAACATTTAGATGGAAGGTTGTATCACTTGTACAACCATAGCTATTTATCATGGTATATGTTATGGTAACCGAACCTGTATCTATTCCTCTCACCACACCCGATGCGTCAATAGTGGCTTTGGTTGTATCGCTACTGCTCCAAGTGCCACCCGAAACCGCATCATGCAATGGATTGCTGCCACCAACTGATACTAAACTACCACCGGTAATTGCATTTATAAATGGTCGTGAGTCAATAGTCATTGATGTTAATGAACTAACTGTACCGCAACTATTTGTTTTAGTGTATGAAATGATTACTGTTCCTGCTGCAATGCCTGTAACCAACCCAGTACTACCCACGGTAGCAATTGAGGGATTACTGCTACTCCAAGTACCTCCGCTTGCAGCATCGCTTAACAATGTTGTAGCACCTTGGCATATATTCGTAATGCCTGTTATAATGCCAGAATAAGGTTCTGCAAGAATCGTATCAATATGTGTTGCTATCGCAGTGCCGCAACCATTCGTAACACTGTACGAAATAATTACAATACCTGTATCTATACCTGTAAGCATACCCGATGTATTTACAGTCGCCAATGTAACATTACTGCTGCTCCAAGTGCCACCTGTAACGCTTTCGCTTAATGTAGTATTTGTACCTTGGCATAGAGAAGTACTACCACTGATACTACCTGCTACCGGTGCAACATCAATATGTAAGATGCTCGTTGCTGTTGCACTACCGCAACTTGTACTTACCGTATATGTTAAGGTGTCAACACCGGCTGAAACGCCTGTAATTATGCCACCCGTACTAACTGTGGCATGGCTGTTACTCGCTGTCCAAATACCGCCCGATACGGATGATGCAATAGAACCGCTACCACTTGTGCATACCGAACTTGAACCAGTAAGTGTGCCTGCGGATGCTGTAGAGCTAACTGTTACTGTAGTACTTGCTATTGAAACACCGCAACCCAAACTTGCCGTATAACTAATGGTAACTATGCCGCCGGATACTCCTGTTACTACACCGCTTGTACTACCTATAGTAGCTATAAGCGGATTACTACTTGTCCAAGTACCACCGCTTGATGCATCGCTAAGTGTTATTGTGCTACCGGTACAAACCGAAGAAGAACCGGTAATAGGCAAAATAGGCGATGCAGATAGTACATTAACAATGGTTATAGCTACTGCACTTGCACACCCCGAACCCGGAACTGAATAGGAAATAACTACCGACCCGGCAGCCACACCTGTAACAAAACCAGTAGTACTGCCTATTGTTGCAACCCCTGTAGCTCCACTGCTCCATGTTCCCCCACCTATGGCATCGCTTAGGGTTGTGGTATTACCGACACAAATTGTAGTGCTGCCTGTAATAGTACCTGCATACGGTATCGGATTTACCGTAATAGATGTTGTAGTGCTTGCTGTACCGCACATATTACTTACCGTATAAGTTACAATTGCAGTACCTGCTGCAATACCTGCAATAACCCCTGACGAACTGCCTACGGCAATATAAGGGTCTGTACTTGTCCAAACACCACCAGTAGAAGCGTTGGTAAGTGTGATTGTAGAACTTTCGCAAACATGTGTAGGCCCAGTTATTGTGCCTGCTACAGGTAAGGGATTTATGGTAATAATATGTGTTGCTATAGCAGTACCACAAGAGTTTATATTGGTATAACGAATGGTATCAATGCCTGCCGAAACACCTGTTACAATGCCGGTACTACCCACAGTAGCCCTACCGGTATGAATACTACTCCAAACGCCACCTGTAACCGTTTCATACAATGTGGTTGTAGCACCTACACAGAGTGAAACTGCACCTGAAATAGTACCTGTATCCGGCAACGGATATACATGAACCATAATTGTTGCTAATATTGTATCTGTGCCGTCACTAATACGAATTTGAAATTGGTCGGTACCGGAATAGCCGCTTGTGGGCGTATAAGAAATTCCGGTAGGCATAATAATACCACCTGTTGAAGTTGCAGAATACGGAAAACCGGCAAGTGTGCCATGTATAGGTGGTGTAGTAATGGTCCATGTTTCGGTACTGCCGGTATCAAGGTCTGATATGGATAATAGGGTATCTAAATTGCTTGCACCGGAAGAAATGCAAACATTCATTGTTTGTGAATTGCCATGAATAAATACAGGCGGATGGTCTATAATATTACTAATACAACATACTTTTCTTATAATACATCCATTATAATCTGTAATATCTGCAATATATAAATGTCCGTTATTATCAAAAACAACATCAGTTGGACTATATAATTCGGCGGCAGTTGCAGAACCATCATCTCCTGCATATCCTTGAATACCATTACCTACTACAATAGAATAATAACCATATATATCTACCCTTCCAATAACATAAGGATTACTCGCATAAATATAATATTGATTATTTAACGTATATATATTTCCGAAACTGTCTGCCTTGACATTGGTACAATAAACACCAGGTATTGTTGTTATTATTCCATTAGTATCAATTTTACGTAAATACCCGTCTGAAATATCTGCTATAAATAAATTGCCTTTTTTATCAATAGCTACACTATTTGGAGAATTTAAAGACGCAGCAGTTGCTGCACCTCCATCACCGGAATATCCGGCCGTTCCATTTCCGGCAATTGTAGTAATAATACCCGTTGATGTATTTACTTTACGTATTCTATTATTAGTACCATCGGCTATATAAATATTGCCCATAGTGTCAAGCGCTAATCCGTAAGCAGAAATAACTGCATTTGTCGCCGGCCCACCATCACCAAGCCCCCCAGACCCACCACCGGCAACCGTAGATATGATTCCTGATGTATTTACTTTGCGTATATGTTGCGTACCATAATCTGCAATATATAAATTGCCCAATCGGTCGTAAGCAACCGATGTTGGCATGTCTAATTCGGCAGCAGTTGCAGGTCCGCCATCACCGCTGTAACCTGTAATACCGTTACCGGCTATAGTACTTATAATACCTGATGAATTAATTTTACGTATTCTTTGATTTGGTTGGTCAGCAAATACAATATTACCTCCTAAATTTAATGTTATGCCTGATGGCTTAAATTTAGATAATTTTGCATTTATACTATCCCCATTATAGTAATTATCAACATTTATACCATTACCAACTATTGTGTTTATGACACCTAAAATATTCACCTTACGGATGCGAGAATTATCGCGGTCTGCAATATGTACATTTCCTGTTGCATCAATTGCTATTCCTTCCGGATGATTTAAAAAAGCTGCAGTAGCACTACCTCCGTCTCCACTAAATCCGCTACTACCAGAGCTGCCAATCCCAGCAATATTCATTAATATTCCGGAGGTATTTACTTTTCCTATATATTCGCTTTCAGATGAAAAATATACGTTCCCAATTGCATCTACATTAACATCATTTATCTTGTCAATGCTTGCGGCTGTAGCCGAACCACCAAAACCACTAGGAAAATATCCACCATTACCTGCAAACGTTGAAATAATACCAGATGTATTTACTTTTCTAATTCTTGCCCCGTCATGTTCTGCAATAAATATATTTCCGCTGGTATCTACGGCAACTCCTGTAGGTTCATTTAGACTTGCATCAATTGCAGGCGTTCCATCACCGCTAGAAGAACTTCCACCATTACCTGCTATTGTTGTAATAATTCCAAAAGTATCAATTTTCCTAATGCGATTATTGTTAAAGTCAGCAATATATAAATTGCCAACTCCATCTACTGCTAATCCTCGAATATCAAAAAATGTAGCATAAGTTGCAAGGCTACCATCACCGCTGAAACCAGATGTTACTGAATCATTTCCTGCATAAGTGGAAATAATACCTGATGGATTAACCTTTCTAATTGTTTGAAATTGTGATATATATAAATTGCCTCTTCCGTCTATTGCAACACCCATTGGTCTTTTTACCTGAGCCAATTTTGCTAATGTTCCATCCCCATTATAAGTATTGTTATTGTTACCATTTCCTGCATAAGTTGTAATGCTACCTGCCGGTGTAATTTTCCGGATTCTATTCATGTCATAGTCAGCAACATACAAATTGCCTGCTCCGTCTATTGTAATCGCCGTAGGTGTTATTAACCTACCATAAACTGCTGCAGAGCTATCGTCGCCTATGCCACCGGCAAAGGTGGTTATAGTTTGTGAGTTGGCATTAATAGCAAAAAATAAGGCAAGAATGAATAAACTAATTTTCATAAATTATGTTTTTAATGTTAAGATTTTGTCTTTATATGCATAATTGTTCTATGGCAAATATAATAACAATATTTTGTAATTTTTTATAAGTTTTAATTTATTTTTTTATTCAAAATAGATTTTAGTAACTAATTATTTGCCAAAATAAATTTCTTACCACCAAATTATGAGTACATTTGGACATGTTTTTATAAACACAACGAAATGCAATACTTAATGAAAAAATATTTTTGTAAATTACTTATTTGGTTCTTTTTATTGTTTGCAAGCCCTGCCGGTTACGCACAAAAAATGATTACGGTGGCTGTGGCTGCAAATATGCGTTATACAATAGAACAATTAAAAACCATATTTGAAAAAGAAACCGGAATTTCTATTGCGATTATTTCAGGTGCTTCCGGCAAGCTAACTGCACAAATAGAAGAAGGCGCTCCTTTTGATGTTTTTGTATCTGCTGATATGAACTATCCCGAAGAATTATATAAAAAAGGATATGCTATTAATGAGCCTAAATGTTATGCTAATGGTGTTTTAGTATTATGGACTGCTAAAACAGACCTTAATACAAATAATATGCTGCAACTCCTAAAATCGCCCGAAATAAAAAAAATAGCAATTGCTAACCCTAACACAGCACCTTACGGTATGGCTGCCGAAGAGGTTCTTAAACATTATAATATATATGATGCTGTAAAAAACAAACTTGTGTTGGGAGAAAGTATAGCCCAAACACAACAATTTATTGAATCTCAGGCTGCTGAAATTGGATTTATTGCAAAATCATTCGTTTTAGCTCCTCAAATAAAAGATAAGGGGCATTGGTTAGCAATAGACTCTACAACTTATAAACCCATAAAACAGGGAGCGGTAATTCTAAAACATGGAAAAGATACTCATTACGAAAAATCCAAACAATTTTATGACTTTTTATATTCATCTAAAATAAAAACAATTCTAAAACAATCGGGCTATATCGTAAATGAATAAACTAAACGCAAAAATTTTTGAAATACACACAGAAGGTCAATTATCTCTTGTAAAAGCTGCCATAAACGATGTTCTAATCTGTGCTATAATAATAGATACCCCTGAAACAGCTTGCTACCTTACAATTGGCAATAATGTGCAGATATTGTTTAAAGAAACAGAGGTAGTAATAGCCAAAGAATTTACCGGTTCTATCAGTATTCAAAATAGGTTAAATTGTATAATACAATCTATAGAAAAAGGTAAAATACTATCTAAAATAAACATGTGTTTTTTTGATTATGCAGTAAGTTCACTTATAACTACTCAAGCACTTCTACAACTTCATTTAGTAGTAGGTGATGAAGTAATTGCAATGATAAAAACAAATGAGGTAAATTTGTCTCCTTATGATTGATTTAATGCCGTTTTGGATAACTTTTAAGCTGGCAATAATAACAACTTTTATATTGTTTATTATTGCTATACCTATTGCAAATGGTATTGTTAACAGTAAAAGTAAATTTAAAGCACTAATAGAAGCTGCCATAAGCTTGCCTTTAGTGCTACCACCCTCTGTTTTAGGATTCTATTTTCTGCTTGCATTTGGTCCCACACATGGTTTAGGTAAGTTTATTGAGCATTATTTTAATGTACGGCTCGTTTTTTCATTTCCCGGGCTTGTTGTTGCCTCCGTTATTTATAGTCTGCCTTTTATGGTTCATCCCATACAGTCTGGCTTATCTTCTTTGCCTGCTAATATAAAAGAAGCTTCATTTACATTGGGTAAGAGCAAGTTATACACTTTATTTAAAGTAGTACTACCCAATATTAAACCTTCTGTAATTACAGGTTTAGTGCTTACTTTTGCTCATACCATTGGCGAGTTTGGTGTAGTACTAATGATTGGCGGCAGTATTCCCGGGGAAACTAAAGTTGTTTCTATTGCCATATATGACGAAGTACAGACCTTAAATTATACCAATGCAAACATTTATGCACTTATATTATTTGCTATAACATTCAGTATTCTTATTGTTGTTTATTTTGTAAATCAACGCTATACCATTACACGCTATTTATGATTTATATAAATATAAAAAAGAATCTTTTTACTGCACAAGGTAGCCTAAAATTAGATATTGATTTATCAATTCATTCAGGTACAATAACTACTATTTACGGGGCATCAGGAGCCGGTAAAACAACCATATTACGCATATTGGCAGGGCTGTTAAATCCCGAATACGGGAAAATTGTAGTTGATAACACCATTTGGTTTGATACTGATAACAAAATAAATGTAACACCGCAAAATAGAAATGTAGGCATCGTATTTCAAGATTATGCACTGTTTCCTAATATGACAGTAAAAGAAAATTTAGAATATGCATTAAATAAAAACCAAAGTAACACTATTATTAAGGAGCTAATAGAAATAATGGAGCTTACAGAATTACAAAATCGTTATCCGGTTACACTTTCGGGTGGTCAACAACAACGTATTGCGTTAGCAAGGGCTTTAGTAAGAAAGCCCAAAATATTGTTGTTAGATGAGCCGCTGTCTGCTTTAGACAAAGAAATGAGGTCTAAAATTCAGGATTACATATTACAAATACACAAAAACTATCAATTAACAATACTATTAGTTAGTCATGACATTTCGGAAATTTATAAATTGTCTGAAAACATGATTATTTTAGAAAATGGGAAAATTACGAGGCAAGGTAGCCCAGCTACCCTATTTACAAATCAATATCTTAGTGGTAAATTTCAGATGATTGGTGAAGTGTTGAATATAGAACAAGAAGACATTATTTATATCGTATCAGTATTAATACATAATAATATTGTAAAGGTTGTTGCCTTTGCCGCCGACATAATAAATCTGCATAAAGGTGATAGAATTGTTGTTTCGTCTAAAGCTTTTAATCCGGTTCTATTTAAAGTGTAATAATGATACTTCATAATTGCATTTGTGAAAAGTAATTGTACTTTTGTGCATGTTTTTAAAAACATACCGAAATTAATTTGGACTCTGAACAAAAAAAATATTCTATTGGTTTTCGTGTCTGGATAAAAGAAGAAAATGGACACTACCTTGGCAGAGGTAGAATAACACTATTAGAACAAATAAAAACAAACGGCTCTATAACAAAAGCGGCAAAAGCAATGCAAATGTCATATAGGCAAGCGTGGCAAATGGTAGAAGACATGAACAAACTATCTAACAATATACTTGTAGAAAAAATATTGGGTGGCAAAGGTGGCGGCGGTGCAAAACTTACTAAAGCCGGTGAAGAAGCAATAGAAATTTTTTATTTGTTAGAAGAAAAAATAAAGAACTATACAGAGAAATTATCAAAAGAAATAAATTTATAATTTTTTTATTTATCGATATGCTTTATAAAGCATATCCAAAACAAAAACAAACATGTTGAACTTTTTAAAAGTTGCAAAAAAAGTAAGTATAAGCAGTATTTTACTTTTATCGCTATCCGGTGCATTACATGCACAAACTGAAAACGACACAACAACAGAATTAAAGCCTCATGGTGTATTATGGGGCAGTGCATTTGGTGATTTTGCTTATAAGGGCAATGCCGATAATTTGGCACGCGGTAATAACCAATATGGCACAGTGCCTGCAAATACGAATCTATTACAATGGAGACGAGTTTATTTAGGCTACAGTTATGAAATAAGTAAATCGTTTTCTGCCGATATTGTTATGGCAGCAGAAAACGATTATGCTGCCGGCTTATTAGGGCAACCTGCAAATGCAATAAGTACAAATGTAAAAACCGTTGCAGGGCAAACAGGAACAACTACAACACTGGGTACACTTGCTTTTGGAAATAACGGAGATATACTTTTAAATAATAAATTTGTACCCTATATAAAATTAGCTAACCTACGCTGGAAAAATTTATGGAAAGGCACTGATTTGGTATTTGGACAGATGAATGGTCCTGCTTATGGAATAAATGGAAGAAATAACCAAACCTCGGAAGAGGTATGGGCATATCGTTCTATTGAAAAGACGGTATCTGATTTAGCCGGTACACCCTGTTTCGATTTTGGTGCAGAATTACAAGGTTGGTTTGATGATAAGGGAAATTTTGGTTACGATGTTATGGTTGCCAATGGGCAACAAGCAAAACCGGAAAATGACCCTTATAAATGGATTAGTGCCGATGTATATGCTAAATTCTTTGACAAAAGATTGATTATAGACCTTTATCAAGACTATGAAAAACTACATTGGGGTGTTTATAATGCAGGCCCCAATGGTACTTGGTATCACGACAGAAACACTACAAAATTATTTGCAGCATGGAATTCTAAAAAAATAACAATAGGATTTGAAGGTTTTCAAACAACCCTGTTGGGCGATGTAAAAGTTAGCGGTAAAGATGGAAATACGTATTACAGAACAACAGATGCTATTGCAATGTCCTTCTTTGTAAGAGGTAGAATCGTATCTGATAACAAAGACAGAGCTAAATTAAGCTTTTTTGCAAGATATGATAATTTTGACCCTAGCGGAAATTTAAACAATATAGCTAATGACATAAATACGAAAGCTTATACTGCAACCACCGCCGCTTACGACCCAACTACGAAAACACAATTTATGGTTTTGGGCTTTGACTATACACCCTTAAAAAACATACATATAATGCCTAATTTCTGGATTTTTACTTATAATTCATCTTTAACAGACAATACTAAAAATGAGGCTTTAAATAATTTTGTAACATCCGGCAAAGGAACAGATGCTGTTTGGAGATTGTCTTTTTATTATATTTTTGGTAAATAACCCGCTTCTGATTTAAAAATAAAAAAAGCCGTCATTTCGCAATGAAATGACGGCTTTTATGAATTTATTACTTGCGAACTGCATTAATTAGTTCTTTTGCAATGGTAATCTTGTTTTTACATTTCCATTTTCATCATAAACAACAAACATATAAGCACCTGCAGTTAAATTATTGATGTTGATACTATTATTACTTGTATTGTAATAGTTAGCAATTACTCTACCCATCATGTCTATTACTTGTATTTTATCGGTAGTAGATAAACCAATTACATTTACCGTATTTTTAGCAGGGTTAGGATAAATTTGAATATCTGTATTGTTAACATTATTTATTCCTAAAGTGCTTGTATGCGTACCTGCATGCAAAGCAGCAGTAGAAGCAGCCGGACTAAAAGAGTAAAAATAATTGAATGTTTTACTGTTTGCAGGGTGCAAGCCTGATGTTGTTCTGTAAACACTATCCGCAGCACTATCAACCGGTGCAAGATGACCAACATTAAAAATTAAACCTACAGCTACATCTCCATTATAAACACCTGAATAAGTGGCAGCATAGGTTTCATTGTAAACAGTAGCTAAGTCAACAGTAGAAGTCATAGGCCATGCAGCATATATAAAACTTCTGGTATTGGTATCATTAGAGCCTAACCCTAAATATGCTGCAGAAAAGGTTTGTCCAACAGCAGAAACTAAAGAAAAAGAGTCGGTAGGTCGATTATAGACAATGGTATTATTAGTAACAAAAGTACCACCTGGTTCCATTTCATCATTATCAGGGTCAAGAGTACGCATATAATAGATATTATTGTGCGGTATTGTATCCAAATTTGTTATTGTAATTTGTAAACCAAAATAAAGCGAATTTGTATCTAATGTTGTAACCTGTTTAATAGTTAATCCGTTAAAAGTACCTTGCCAAACACCTACTCTTGATGAACCAACAGTTGCGTAAGATATGTTACTACCTGTTAAGCCGGTAGTAAAAGCACCTGCTGCAGTACCGAATCCGTCTGCTCTACTGCCATCTACTTGTATGCTCCAACCTTCAAACGGGCTGCCCGGATAAAAGAAATCGCCATAAAACGCAGGTGTACCTGTTGCAAAACCATCCATATCCGGGTCGGCAATAAAACCTAAGTGTCCGTAACAATTGCCATAATACCCTGCCGGTTGATGGCAGGTAGAACCAAAAGCACCGTTGGGCGAGATAGCTGCTTGCGCATAATTGCCTGATAAAAACACATTGTTTGAATCTATCTGTGCATTCGCTTTTGCAGCAAAAAGGAGTACTGTTGCAGCAATAGATACTTTTAATAACTTGAATTGTTTCATATTTTATATTTTTGAAAAGCCAAATTAGTACTATTCATTAGTATAAAAAAATATTTTTTTAGATTTATATAAAATATTAATTTTCGATTAAAATTAAACCTATAAACATTTGAATGTATTATTGCATAAATATAATTTATGTTTTTTAGGCGGTTTGAAACCACTAATTTTGCCGATTATGAAATCGTTCAATGTACCAATACATTATCGTAGCCCACTGGTAAATGCTATAAAACAAAGTAGAAAAAATGCAGATAAAATGAAAAATGATTTTTCGCCTACTATTCTGCAATTAGGTACTTTGCAACTTATTCTTGCTCGTCATTTCGGTTTCTGTTACGGTGTAGAAAACGCAATTGAAATAGCTTTTAATGCTGTACAACAAAATAAAGATAAACGTATTTTTTTGCTTAGCGAAATGATACATAACCCGGGTGTAAATGCAGATTTACTTGCTTTAGGTATTCGCTTTATTATGGATACAAAGGGCAATATGCTCTTAAATTGGGATGATTTAAATAGTGATGATATAGTTATTATTCCCGCTTTTGGTACTACTGTTGAAATTGAGGATACCCTGAAATCAAAAGGTATCAACCCAGCTATTTATGAAACAACTTGCCCTTTTGTAGAAAAAGTATGGAATAGGGCTGCTAAAATTGGTAACGAGGGTTATACTATTATTATTCATGGCAAGCCGGGGCATGAAGAAACGAGGGCTACTTTTTCGCATAGTAAAGAAAATACAGCAACCGTTATCGTAAAAGATATGGAACAAGCCCAACTTTTAGGAAAATACATTGCAAAAGAATTGCCTGCCAATCAATTTTACATTGACTTTAAGGGTCAGTTTTCTAACGGATTTGATGTTACAAGAGATTTGGTTAAGATTGGAGTTGTCAATCAAACTACAATGCTTGCATCCGAAACTCAGGCTATTTCTGAATATTTGAAACAAACCATTACAAACCATTATAATAATATAGATACAAATAATGAATTGCATTTTGCCGATATGCGAGACACGTTATGTTATGCAACACACGATAATCAAACAGCAGTATTAAATATGTTGGAAAAAGATGCAGACCTAGCTTTGGTAATAGGTGGTTATAACAGCTCTAATACCAGCCATTTAGTAGAACTTTGCGAATCTAAACTACCAACCTATTTTATTAAAAACGAACTGTGTATAATAGATTCTAAAACCATAACACATTACAACATACACACACATAATGAGCTAATAACAGAAAATTACCTACCCCCTACCCCAAAATTAAAAATAATGATTACCTCCGGTGCTTCCTGTCCCGATTCTTTGGTTGAAGGAATTATTATCCGTTTAGCACAACTTACAGGCAATGAAGAACATTTAGAAACAATACAGATTATATAACTTGAAATAATTTTACAATACTTATTTTCAGACTGATTTATTAATTGTTTTCATTTTATCTCCTCTTTTCAATACTCATAATATCATCAAACCCAATATCCATTATTTCATAGCCAATGTCTTGACGCCATGTATAATGCCACCATTCTTTCTCTAATGCCCTAAATCCATGTTTACTCATTATATCTTTCAATAATTTTCTATTGTTTTTTGCTTTTATTGAAATATTTTGAAAACCATGATGTGCAGAGTCTGTGAAATTATCAAAGCAGGTACCCATGTCTAATTCCTTACCGGTTTTTATGTCAGCTATTGTTAAATCTAATGCTATTGCTCTATTATGATTACTACCCTTTTTAGGATTTGCTATATAATGCCTATTAGGTGTTAATTGCCACATTTTACAAGTAATACTATATGGACGATATGCATCAAAAATTTTCAAAGTCAATCCTTTGTATTGTAACTCATCCTCTATTTTTTTTAATTCTTTTACAGGTTCTATATGTAAATATGCTTTAGGATATTTATATAATGCCACACCGGTAAAATTATTCTTTGTGGCGTACTGCAAATCAATTATTATTCCGGGTATGTATTTTTCTACGTCTATTAAATCTTTTTTAGGGTTCTTTTGTACAGCCTCTTTAAATTGCTGAATCGTATTTATTTGCTTACTAATTGCTTTTTCTTGTGCTATACAATTAATAGCAAAACATATATATACTAACAAAATAAATGCTTTCAATAGATTGTGTTTTATTTAAAATAGTACATTAAGTAAACAATAATTTTACTGTTTTAGGTCTTTATCTTTTTCCTTAAACATTTTAATTGCTAAGAGTGCCTCTTCAATTATCTCATCTTGTTTATTTGCAAATAAGGAACTTGAAGAAGGAATTTCTGCATTATCATTTGTTAGCCACTTATTTAATTTATTTTCTTTAAAATACATACTGCCGGTTTTAAGTATCGTTTTTTTATCATCGTACCAAACACTGTCATTTTGAGCTTTTGCAATTTCCTCAGTATAGGTATTAGGTTTATTATATACAAACTTTTGTTCTACTGCACATATTATTTCATTGGCATTAAAATAAATATGTGTAAATATTCTACAAGTATCTCTATAACTTTCTATAACTAATAAAGAAGGGTCTTTACCTTTGTAATATCCTTTAATGGTATTGTTTTCGGGATTAGGAAACCCATCCATAATTTTTAATGTATAGTCTTTAGAGTCTTTGTCTATCTCTCTGCATTTTTCTAATATATCTTTTATTTCACCACTGTTTTCTTTACACGAAAACATACCTAATAATATAATTAGAAATAGTGTTATCACTTTTCTCATAAAACCTGTAATGTTATTAACCACCAAAAATAATAAGATAAAACAACTTAGTACTTTTTAAAGACATTTGCATACATAAATAAGTATATATTTAACAAATATAACTAATTATGTAAGTCAAAATCCTTTCTTATTAAAACGGTACATCGTCCATAGAATTATTCTTATTTGGCTTTGGTGGTGTATTCTTTGCATCATCTGTTTCATCCCAATTCATATCATTTGCCTTAGATTGCCTGGTTTGAAAACCGGAAGGAATAAATACTTTCGAGCCACCAAAATCTGATGTATCCTTTTTTATGCCTGCCATTGGGTTGTCTTTAGTAAAGCTACTAGTATCCGCTCCCCCACCTTGACTACTATAAGAATCAAAACGGTCTTCTAATTCTACGAATCTTTGATATTCTTTAATAAACTTCACTTTTTCGGTACCTGTACTACCATTTCTATGTTTTGCAATTACTATATGAGTCTCCCCTTCTACTATTTCACCATTTTCATCATTATTAAGCCCATGATATTCAGGGCGATATAAGAACATAACCAAATCCGCATCTTGTTCTATTGCTCCCGATTCCCTTAAATCGCTTAATTGAGGCACTTTTGACTCTTTTCTTGTTTCTACAGAACGATTTAACTGCGACAATGCAATAATTGGTACTTCAAGCTCTTTTGCCAAAGCCTTTAAATCTCTTGATATTTTACTTATTTCTTGCTCTCGGTTACCACTCTTTTCTACTGTGGCTTGCATTAATTGCAAATAATCTATTAATATTAATTGTATGTCATGTTTTTGTTTTAATCGCCTTGCTTTAGCGCGTAATTCAAAAATATTTAATGCCGCCTGGTCATCAATATATATTTTTGCTTGTGCTAACTTCTTCATTCTCTCCGACATTTGCATAAACTCATGTTCTGCCATTTTACCTCTTGTAATACTTTCAAGACTTACATCAGTAACACAGCTCAACATCCTTTTTACAATTTGTCCCGCACCCATCTCTAACGAAAATACAGCTACCGGAAAAGCTTTTGATGCATTCATAGCTGCATTCATAGCAAGGTTTAATGCAAAAGCCGTTTTACCCACAGACGGTCTTGCAGCTAAAATAATCAAATCCGTTTTTTGCCAGCCCGATGTAACCCTGTCTAAGCCAATAAAACCGGAAGGAACACCTGTAATATCATCTGTTTTCTTTCTATTTTCTTCAATTTCTTGCATCGTTTTTACCAATACTTCTTGCAAACTTTTAAAGTTTTTTCTTAAGTGCTTATCGGTAATTTCATATAATCCGGATTCTGCTTTGTCCAACAAATCGAATACATCCGTACTATCCTCATAAGCATCGGTAATTACAGAACCAGAAATACGAATTAATTCACGCTGTATAAATTTCTCCATCACAATTCTGGCGTGTGCTTCCACATGCGCACTCGACAACACACTTTGGGTAAGTCTGGTTAAAAAAAATGCCCCACCCACAATTTCCAATTCATTATTCTTACGCAAATCATCAGATATTGTAAGTAAATCTACCGGAGTACCTTTATCAAACAATCGTCGCATGGCAGCATATATTTTCTGATGCGAATCCATGTAAAAACAATCCGGACTTTGTATTATTTCTAATACTTGGGCAAATGTATCTTTCTCTAACATACAAGCACCCAATACTGCCTCTTCTAAATCTAAAGCCTGTGGGGGTATTTTGCCATAAACAAGGTTGGTAAGGTCGGGCTTCCGGGTTCTTGTACTACTAAAATCCTTTTTTATATTTACAGCCATAGCTAATGTTTTTTATTAATTTTCAATCAATATTATCCAATTAATTATTCTATTATTGAATATGGTTCAATAATCAAACACAATTAAACCTTATTGGGGGGGACGAATGTAAAAGCAAAAATCAGTTCTACAAAACAAAATGAATAGTAAAATTACTTACCTTCCTTACACTCCTTATCCACATACTTATAAACATAAAATTAGCCTATTTTGAGTTCAATCCACAAAATAATTTAGTTACCAATACTAATTAACACTATATACACATTATAAGGTGCATAAATATTTTCAAAAAAAGATGTTGATTTTGTAAATAAATTGGCATAAAAAAATTTTGTTTAGTATTATTTCAAATAATACATTTAGGCTGCTATATTTATTCTTTCAATTAAAAATCTGAATAACAGCTAAACACTATTTAAAACGAGTATTAATTTTGAATACTCCAATTAAATTATTATTTTGCTGAATAAAAAAATCATTAACTCATGAAAAAATGCCATTTCTTGTTTATTTCAGTGTTATTTTTTGTATAGTAGGTTTAGGAATTAGCGGGTGTTCGCAACAACTAAACCCTAAAATATTTGATGCTATTCAGAATATGAATATGAATGAAAATATTAAAATATTTGAGGAAAATACAAATTACCAGTTACTTGATTTTGAATGTTCTGAATTAAAAAATATTAATTTTAAAATGCTACTTCCTCTGTTTATATTAGGAAGTAACATTTTTCTTTTGTAATAGTTTTTGTATATTATTTACATTACATAAATTGTAACAATAATTTATTGTTTAGTAAATGTAGTTAATGATAGTACACCAGTATATGTGGCAGTATCTTTAATCTGTAAAGTTGTGGAGTTTAGAGTAACAATTAAATCGTAAGTAGTTCTTGCCGAAGAACTGGTATCAATAAATTTTAAATAGCTATTATTGTTCACTAATGACCATGTTGCTTGTGAAGTTTGACTATAATATGTACGTACAAAAGTACCGGTTGAGTTAAATACATAAAAAGCATGTGCCCAAGAAGTATCACTGGTAACAACTTTATTAAGTGTACCGCTACTATTTGAGTCGTAAGACTGACTTGTTATTTTCCAGGTACCTGTAATTTCTGTTTGCGGATTGGAAGATGAGCCGCTCTTGGAGCATGACGAAAATGCATATATGCCTATTAATGCAATACAAAAGATTAATGTTTGTTTCATGTTTTTTTATTTAGTGAAAAAAAATGTGTAAATCAGAAACCAAATCTAATATTATTATTGAAGAAAATAAAAATAAATATAAAAAATTCACGCCTTTGCAGGTGTTTTCACCTGCAAATACCCGGTATAAAGTTATTTTTTCCCGATTTTCTCCTGTAATCCGGAAGTGAGAATAAACTCCTTCCAAAGGCTTTTACTTGACAAAGCTAAAAGAAATATATTAATATTAATTTTCTTAGCTGCGTTTCTTTTCATATATCATCAGTGCCATTAATATGTTTAACGGATTTATGGCACTTCCTCATTCCCTGCGGAAAATAAGGAAGAAACAAATGCAAAAAAACACAGTGAATAAAATAAAGTAATACTAAATTATATTCTACATTCGCTCACAAACAGCCTTTCAATATTGTTTTTTAGATACTTCTATTTTCTTCATGCTCTATTTTAATATAAGACTACCTTTGTATTAATTAATTATCATGAATTTTAACGACCTTAATATAAATACCCCCCTAATAAAGGCTTTGGCCGATTTAGGATATACCCAACCAACCACTATACAACAAAAAGCATTTTCGGTTATTATGTCCGGCAGAGATGTATGTGGTATTGCCCAAACAGGTACAGGTAAAACATTTGCTTATCTACTACCCTGCCTGCGTATGTGGACCTATTCTAAAGACCGTTTTCCACAAGTATTAGTTTTAGTGCCTACTCGCGAATTGGTAGTACAGGTGGTAGAAGAAGTAAAAAAATTAAGTACTTACATGCCTTTAAAGGTAATAGGTGTTTTTGGCGGTGTAAATATGAAACCTCAAGCTGCTGCCGTAGAAGAGGGTGCTGATATTATTATTGCTACACCGGGCAGGTTATTAGATTTGGTATATGATGGCAGCCTTAGATTGAAAGCCATAAAACAATTGGTAATAGATGAGGTTGATGAAATGCTGAATTTAGGTTTTAGAACTCAACTGAATAATATATTGGACTTACTGCCACCCAAAAGACAAAATCTATTATTTTCTGCAACTATCACTCCCGATGTAGAAATAATGATGCATACTTATTTTAATGCCCCCCAAACTATTGAAGCAGCACCAACCGGTACTCCATTGGCAAATATTAATCAGATAGGCTATTATGTCCCTAATTTTTATACGAAAGTGAACCTTTTAAAGTTATTACTTTCTCAAAACGAAGACATGACAAAGATATTAATATTTGTTGCCACAAAACACCTTGCCGACCAACTTTTTGAACAAATAGAAACTGAATATGAAGGTAAGGCCGGTATTATACATTCTAACAAAGAACAAAACAATAGATTTAATACAATAAAACAATTTCAAGAAGGTACGTTTCGTTTTATTATTGCTACCGATATAGTGGCAAGGGGCTTAGATATTGCGGAAGTAAGCCATGTAATCAACTTTGATACTCCGGAAATACCCGAAGATTATATACACAGAATAGGCAGAACAGGTAGGGCAGAAAAAAAGGGTGTTGCCATTGCTTTTATTACTGAAAGGGAAAAAGAAAATCAGTTGGCAATAGAGAACTTAATGAATTACACGATACCGATATTGCCATTGCCGCTGGATTTAGAAATTTCTGATGTTCTTACTGAAGATGAAAAACCCAAAGTAAGAATGAAGGAAGTATTTGTTAAATTGCCTAAATTAGAAGAAAGCGGGCCGGCATTTCATCCTAAAAAAGCAAAAAATTTAAAAGTAAATGTAAAAATAAAATATGCCGATAAAATGATGGCAAAATATGGTAAACCCATAAAAAGGAAACCTAAAAAGTAAATAATTATGACAGTGAATTTGCAATTGCGTCAGCACACCGCTCACCGTCAATAGCGGCAGAAACGATTCCACCGGCATAACCGGCACCTTCGGCACATGGATACAAGCCTTTTATGTGTATATGCTGTAAGGTATCTTTATCTCTTGGTATTCTTACCGGCGAGCTTGTTCGTGACTCAGTGGCAACAAGCACTGCATCATTGGTATAATAACCCTTCATTTTTTTTCCGAATTCGGTAAATCCTTTTTTTAAGGCTATTACAACCTCATTAGGCAACACGTTGTCTAACTTAACACTGTTTAGCCCGGGTATATAAGAACAATCAGGCAAACTTGTAGAAACTTTCCCTGCAACAAAATCAACCATACGCTGTGCAGGAGCCACTAAATTACCTCCGCCTGCAACATAGGCTTTTTTTTCAACCATTTGCTGGTAATGCATTGCAGCTAAAGAGCCTATGAATTTAGAATTGATAAAGTCTTTTTCAGTTACAGAAACTACAATACCGGAATTGGCATATTTATTATTCCTTTTAGACGGAGACCAACCATTTACAACAATTTCACCGCTATTTGTAGCAGCAGGGGCTATAATACCACCGGGACACATACAAAAAGAAAATACCCCTCTATTGGGCTCGCCACCAACAAGCGAATAACCTGCCGGAGGTAAAAAGCTATTTCTGGTTTCACAATGGTATCTGGAACTATCTATTAAAGACTGTTGATGTTCTATACGAACACCAATAGCAAATGGTTTACTTTCAATAGCAATACCTTTATTATGCAACAGTTCAAAAATATCTCTTGCAGAATGACCTGTAGCTAAAATTAAATGCTTGCAGGTAATTGTTTCATTATCAGCAGTTTTTATACCAACAACTGCATCCTTCTCAAGTAAAATATCAGTTAGTTTTTTTTCGAATAATACCTGTCCACCACATGCCATAATTTGCTCTCGCATAGCAGTAATTATTTGTGGTAATTTATTAGTACCTATATGCGGATGTGCTTCATATAAAATGTCATCGTTAGCACCATATTTATTAAATATTTGCAATATGCGTTGAACATTACCCCTCTTTGTTGACCTAGTATATAATTTGCCATCACTATAAGTACCGGCTCCACCTTCGCCAAAACAATAATTAGATTCCGGATTCACAATACCGTCTTTATTTATTGCTGCCAAATCTCTTCGTCTGCTTCTTACATCCTTTCCACGTTCTATTATTATAGGTTTTAAACCGTGTTCTATTAATTTAATTGCGGCAAATAAACCTGCAGGCCCGGCACCAACAATAACAACCTCGGTAGCATTGCTTACATTATTTAGTTGTAAGTCTATTTTTTGTAGAGGTATAAATTTTTCATTTATAAATACATCTAAAGATAATAATACTTTAGGTTCTTTATTTCTGGCATCAATAGAACGTTTTATAATTTTATATCCTATTATATCTTTTTCATTTGCACCGGAAACCAATGCAATGTGTGTTTTCAAAAAGGTATCATCAACTGCTTCAGAAGGACTTATGGCTACAGATATTGTTTTTATCATTTTAGGTCAGGTTTTATCCTGAAAACTTTTTTTACAAATTTAATTATAAAGTGTTATAAGTTTTCATAAAAAAATGGATAGTGCTTATACTGTAAACTAAATTACAGTATAAACACTATCAGCATTTTAAATTGCATTACAATTAAATTTTATTTCTTTTCCACAAGATAGATTAATACCGGAAAATGGTCGCTGTAACCATTATCCCACACATGGGCTGCGGTAAAAGAACGATGTGGTAATCCCTTACTATGTCCTAATTTATTAATTAAAAAGCTTCTATTAAAAATCTCATTTTTATAAAATTTCCATTTGTTATTATCATTTTTCAAGAAAGCCCCTGATACCATTATCTGGTCTATTAAATTCCATTCATTATTATAATTTTCTGTACCAATACCTTTCTTGTAGATATTTATCCATGGATTATAGATGTCAGTTAAATCTACTTTATCTTTATTAGCTTTTGCCTCAAGTACTTCTGTAACGCTTGGGTCGGTAGGGTTATCGTTTAAATCGCCCATTATCAATATTTTTGTACTCGGGTTCAAACCTAATAATGAATCTACTATACGTTTATCAACACCTGCTGCAACTGCACGATAGGGTCTAGTAGTGGCTTCACCGCCTGTTCTTGATGGCCAGTGATTTACTAATATGTGTACTGTATCGCCTGCAAGCACACCACTAATATGCAAAACAAAACGGGTAGGTCTTTTTTGTTTCACCGTTTCTAATGGCACATGCAAAGGTTCAGCTTTTAAAACAGTTAAATATTTTGGGTTATATAACATGGCAGTACTGATGCCTCTTTCATCAGGTGTATAAAACCATACGTATTTATAATTTCTGCTTTTAATTTCAGGTTGTGCAATCAAGTCATTTAATACTTTATCATTTTCCACTTCTGCCATACCTAAAATAGCCGGACCATCCGGAGTAAAATCGGTACCCATTTCTTTTATTACAGTAGCTATATTATGTAATTTTTGTTTATATATTTCTTCTGTGTAATGAAAGCTACCATTTGGTGTAAAATCTTCATCTTTTTTTGCTGTATCGTGTATGGTATCAAAGAAGTTCTCACAATTATAAAAACCAATTGCCATTATTTTAAATTCTTTTTGGGCAAAAGAGGTAAAATTTAGTAGTAAAATAACGATAATAAAGTTTATTTTTTTAATCATATATATATGTATTTTGTGCAAAATTGTAACAAAAAGATTTAAAAACAGCGACAAACATTAAAATTAAACGCAATAAAAAGCTCAAATAAGCAAGGCTTAATAATAAATTAATATTGAAATACCTTTTTGAGAGCATTCACTAACTATGTTTGCACTTTGAAATAATTACACATAACAATTAGTTTACAACTATGCGCAGGCTACTTTATATTATATTATTCATTATAACAATACCCGCAATTTCCTTTGGGCAGACAGGCAAAAAAACCGGTATGATAAAAGGTAAATTAATAAATAAGATTACCAAAGCTGCTTATAATGACTTAAAAATTATCATAAACGGATTAAATGTATTTACCTCGTCTGACGGGGATGGCGAATTTATGTTTAGTGAAGTACCTTATGGTAATCAAACGCTTATTGTTGCTGGCAATAGCATTTTTGCTGATACCATTTCTGTTAATTTAGATAAGGATGTGTTAGATATTGGCGAACAAATGATTACACCCAATGATGAAAATACATCGGTACAAAGTATTGAAATACCTACAATAGCTATAGACGAAAACTCATCCAGTTCGGATGATGACGGAGTAATTACAAATAGTGCAGGTTTACTTGCAGCAAATAGAGACCCATTTGTATATACTGCAGCTTATATTTTCGGGGCTTACTCGTTTCAACCGAGAGGTGCCAGAAATCAAAGTGAAATTGAAGTAAACGGTATACCTATTAATAATGCAGAAACAGGTAATGCATCTTGGGGACAACAATTAGGAGACCTTAATGATGTTTTTCATGACAGAAATATAAAATATGGTCTTGCACCCTCTGCATATACTTTCGGTGGTTTAGGTGGTTCTACCTACATAGCCGCATCAGCTGCCGACCAAAGAAAAGGGACAAGTGTTACTTACACCAATGCTGATAGAACCTACCGCAATAGAATAATGGTAACTGAAAACAGCGGACTTTCAAAAAAAGGATGGGCATATACTATTTCTGCATCTAAAAGATGGGCAGACCAGAGTTATAGACCCGGAACTTTCTTTGACGGATATGCTTATTTTGCATCTGTAAGTAAAGTTATTGGAAAAAGTCAATTTAATTTTACAACTGTTGGCGTACCTACCATACAAGGTAAAGCTGGTACAGCGACACAGGAAGTATATAACTTAGCCAATAACAATTTTTATAATCCTTTATGGGGTTATCAAAAAGGACAGGTGCGTGATTCAAGAATACAAAATATTTTCCAACCAATCTACATTTTAAACTATGAATACAATCCTTCAGACAAAACAAGATGGAATACAGCAATTGGATTCCAAAATGGTATTGACAAAACATCTAATTTAGATTACTACAATGCAGGAAGTCCTTATGGCAACTATTATAAAAACTTGCCAAGTTATTATTACACAATGGTGCCGCCGCAAACAGCAATTGGGAATGCATTAAAGCAAGCCATAATGAACAATCCTGACGCGTTACAAATTAATTGGGATAACTTATATAATTCTAACTATAATAACATTCAGAATGTATATAACATTAATAATGCTTTAGTTGCTACCGGCAAACAATCGCTTTATGTGGAAGCAAATAAAGTAAATGACCTTAAAAAATTCACTTTTAATACAAATATTGAACATTCTGTAAATGAACACGTTACCGTTTATGGAGGTGCAACCTTATTATCTCAAAGTACAGAAATTTACAAACAATTATCCGATTTAATGGGTGGTGATTTCTTTGTAAATTTTAATCAGTTTGCATCGCAACAAGCTGTTGTAGTGCCAAGTTATAATTATAACAATTTAAATAATACTAACCCGCTAGTAAAAGTAGGTGATAAATATGGTTATGATTACTCTATACGTATAAATAATGCTTTTGCCTGGGGACAAGCAGTATTTAACTATGATAAATTTGATTTCTTTGCATCAATTATTGCAGGTGATTATTCATTTAGCAGATATGGTTATTTCAAAAACGGTTTGTTTGCCAATAATTCTGCCGGTGCAAGTTCTATACAAAACTTTTTAAATTATGGTTTTAAAGGTGGTGCAACCTATAAAATTAATGGTAGAAATTTCCTATTCTTAAATGCAGCTTATACTACTACTCCACCTACGGCTGATAATACCTATATTTCTGCTGAAACGAGAGACTTTACAGTTAGTAACCCTACTGTACAAAAAAATATGAGTTTAGAAGGTGGTTACCTTTTAAAGTCTCAAAAGATAAGTGCAAGAGCAGTCGGCTATGTTAATAATGTTACTGATGCATCAGAAATAAAAAGATTCTATAATGACGACCCTGCATTTTATACATTTGTAAACTATGCAATGCAGCACGAAAATATTAGTTCTATAGGTACAGAATTAATGGTAGATGTAAAAGTAACTGCGGCATTAAGCCTTACTGGAGTTGCAGCAGTTGGACAGGCTATCTATTCTAACAGACCCGATATTAGTGTTTATTTAGATAATGATACAACTCAACATGCTATACCAACAAAAGCCTATATTCAAAATTATAATTTAGCTGTAGGACCACAATCTGCATATACTGCAGGTGTAAATTACAGGCTAAAAGGTTGGTATGGAAATTTAAACTTCAATTATTTAGATAGAAATTATGTTCAAATAAATCCTAATAGACGCACATTAGATGCAGTAGGTTTTTATCAAACAGGTACTACTAATTATAATAATGTTGTTGACCAAGAAAAACTTCCTGCTGCATTTACGGTAGATTTACATTTCGGTAAATCAATACAATTATCCAGAATGTCTAAAATGGTTAAGAAAATATCAGGTAATAACACGAATCTATATATAAACGGAGGTATTGGTAATTTATTGAATAATACCAATGTAATTACAAGAGGATACGAACAATTACGTTACGACTATACCAATCATATTGTAGGCAAATTTCCAACTGTTTACCAATACGGATATGGAATTAATTATTTTGTAAATATTACTCTACGCTTTTAATAAAACAAACATTAAATTTTAAATATGAAACATATAAATATTGCCTTAGTTGCAACAATCATTAGCATTTTTTCATTAAGTTCTTGTATTAAGCAAACTTATGATAACCCGGGAGACCTATCTAACGTTGACCCAAATTTAAACGTAAATGTAAACATTAAAGATTTATCATTTTTAGTATTGGGTACAAATAATTCCTTTGTATTAGGCGATAGCATCATTTCAGGTATTGTAACAGCTGATGACCGTACAGGTAACTTTTACAAACAAATTGTAATACAAGACTCTACCGGTGGTATTACTATAGGTATTGCCAACACTTATTTATATAGTAATTACCCGATTGGCAGAAAAGTATATATCAAATTAAAAAACTTAACATTAGTTTGTTATAAAGGTACACCTGAAATAGTATATTCATTAAACAGTTCAGGAACTGTAAATGGAATACCACCAACATTACAAGATTCATTTATTGTAAAGGCTTCTTACCCACATACAGTTACACCACAATCTGTTAGAATGTCTGATTTAATTGCACAAGGACCTCTTTATATAAATAAATTAATTACAATTGTAGATGGAGAAATAGACTCTTCATTTTTAAATCAACCTTATGCAAAACCAAGTTCTGTGGCTATCAGTACCTCTGTACCGTTAGATGGTTGTGTTGGTGGTACAAAAACAGGACAAATTACTTTATATAATAGTGGTTATGCATCTTTCTTTAATGCCATGTTGCCAAGTGGGTATGGAAGTATTACCGGTATATTTAACGTATATGGTTCTACTAATCAGTTTATGATTAGAGATACTTCAGATGTAAGACTTAATCAAACAAGGTGTTACTAAACTTATTTTAATTAATATATTTTCGAAGAAGCAAATCAGAACGGTTTGCTTCTTCTTTTTTCAACAAAGTTAGACAGACTTAATGTTGCAGCAAAAATAACCAATAAAGAAACCGGTAAAAAATAACGTGTATTGGCTATTGGTCCGGCAGCTATTGCAAAATAAGAGACAAGGGTAAATAAGAATAAACGTACTAAAAAAGACATGTTTTTATTAAAGAAAAAGTAAACGAAAGCTATCGTTCTCAAACAATTAAATAGCAATACAATAAATACGGGTATAATACTAAAATTGGTTTTAAAATATCTAAATAAACCACTCCAATCTTTGGTCTTTATAAGGTAATAAAAACCGGCTTGTTCTTTACTGTATAGTTGGCTATAAGTTAGTTTACCTGTAAATAAATCCAATTCTCCTTTACCCGGTTCTAAAAAAATTCTAATACTATTTTTAATATGAAAGAGTAAATAAGCGATATAGTTTTGCTGTAATAGTTGCATTCCTCTATCATTTGCATAATCGTATCTATATCTATATTGAGGTATAGAGGCAATAATAGCCCTTTCCTTTAAAAGGAATTTATTGGCACTATCAGCACCATAAGTAGTACTTATGAATGGATAATAATAATAGATTGCATTAAAAGCCTGATTACTTGAAAAATGAAATTTTTGTGTTCTTGTATAATTCCAATAATTATAAAACAAAACTCCTATTAATGGTATTAATGCTATAACTACTATTCTTTGCAATTTTAGTTTATTATAAACTGCATACACTATAAGCATTACAATATGCAACAATACAAAAGGATACAAAACCGGCTTAACCATAAAACCGGCAATAAGCGCAAACCCCATTGCAATAGCATATTTGGGTTGTTTAAATTGTATTAGTGAAATAAAACTACCAAAATAAATTAATGTAAATGTTTGCAACAAAATATCCGGGGCAATTGTACTAGCATTAATAAACTGTGCCGGATAGGTAATAATTAAAAGTAAGAGTAACCAATCGTATTGTTTTTTGAAATTAAATTTTAAAATTATTTTCCTGCAATAAAAGATATTAAATATTGATAGAACATTTTGAATAATTAGAACAAACCAATTATTTATTTTAAATAAATAAATATAAGATAAAAATAAAGGATACAAGGGCTGCCGCTGGGTCATCAGTTCCGGCTCAATTGGCATTGCCGGATTACCACTATAGAAAAAGAAAAGATTTTTAATATTGAGTGCCTCATAAATATACTCGGATGAATCGCCCATGTATATTTTTTTAAAATAGCAGGCTAATAATAAAAAAAATAAATGGGTAAAAATGATTATTCCTAAAAATAATTTATCTCTTGTATCTAAAACTATTTTATTTGCCATTATATTTTTTAAGACATCCTTTATTTTAGCCTTCAATTATTAAATGTTGCTTTTAGCATTCGCCAATTACCATTCATATCTTTTTTAAGTTCTACATTTCCATAACCCGATTCTTCAAATAATATTTTACATACACTTGCATTTTCTGTCTCCAATTCGCAATAGATACTTGCATTCGTATTTAAATGAGATTTGCCAAATTGTGCCAAAGCTTTATAAAATAGTAAAGAATCTTCTGTAGGTACAAATAATGCTATTTCAGGTTCAAAATCTTTTACATTTATATGTAGATTCTCTTTTTTATTTAAAGGTATATAGGGCGGATTAGATACAATAATATCAAAATTACCTAATCTATTCCATTCATGTATCTCTAAAAAATCTAACTGTATTAGTTGAATTGCTACATTTAAACTTTGAGCATTTTCTCTTGCAACAAACAAAGCTTGCTCACTAATATCGCAAGAATAAACTTGAGATTCCGGCAATTTTATTTTCAAAGTACATGGAATACAGCCGGTACCGGTACCAACATCTAAAATAGTAATCTTTTGTTTAATGCCTTTACAATCATCTATAATCCATTGCACTAACTCTTCTGTTTCAGGTCTTGGAATTAGTACATGTGAATTTACATTAAAACTGTAACTATAAAACCATGCTTTACCTATAACATATTGCAATGGGGTACCCATACTTAATTGATTTTTACAGTTATCAAAAAGTAATACTTCAGTATCAGTTAGCCCATTTTCTTTTTCAATAAGTCGTTGGATTTTATTTTTACCGGTAATGTATTCCAAAATATCATGCGAAATAGCAACACATTCCCTTTCTTCATATAAACTACGAAGGGAATCTTTCAATTCATAAAATGCTGTTTGGTAAGTAAGCATGATGTAAAGATAAATTGAAATAGGCTATTAAGAAGTAATAATTATTACCCGTTAAATTTCATAATTTCACACCGAAATGATAGAGGAGCTATATATGCTAAGGTGTCTGGAACTTGCCCAGAAAGCAAAGGGATTTACAGCCCCTAACCCAATGGTGGGTGCCATTTTAGTATATAATAATAGAATTATTGGTGAAGGTTGGCATCAACATTATGGCGAAGCACATGCCGAAATAAATTGTTTGAATAACGTATTGCAAGTTGACAAGCATTTAATATCAGAAAGTACGATGTATGTAAATCTTGAACCCTGTGCACATAATGGCAACACCCCACCCTGTTCGGTAAGATTAGCAGAAGAAAAGGTGAAAAAAGTAGTAATATGCAATAAAGACCCATTTGAAAAAGTAAACGGTAAAGGGATTCAAAATTTAATTAATAATAATATTAAAATTAAAACCGATTTATTGACCCATGCAGGATTATGGCTTAATAGACGATTCTTTTGTTTTCATGAGCTTCGCAGACCCTATATTATTCTAAAATGGGCAAAGACTTTAGATAATTTTATCGGACATAGTAATCAACAAATTCAAATAAGTAATACAGTATGTAATCATTTAGTGCATAAATGGCGTACTGAAGAAGCCGCTATATTAATAGGTACGAAAACGGCATTGTGCGACAATCCACAACTGAATGCCAGATTATGGCATGGTAAAAACCCATTAAGAATCATATTAGACCGGGAGTTAAAAATACCGGTAACCAATAACGTTTTTGACAATACTGCAAATACTTGGATTATTAATGAAAAAAGACACGAAACAATTAATAATATAAACTATATAAAACTTACATTTAACCATAACACTCTAAAAGAGATAATGAAATTATTATTTGAATCAAAAATAATATCCTTAATTGTGGAAGGTGGCAGCCAATTATTAAATAGTTTTATAGAAGCTGAATTATGGGATGAAGCACGCATATTTACAGGAAATACGACATTAGGCAATGGCATCCAGTCGCCGTCTTTAACTAATTCGGAGCTGGTTTTAACAACCAAAATTGAAGATAACAAAATACAACTATTCACCAATAAAAACAATAAATACCCCTTTTACCCATCATTAGAATTATAAAATTATGTTTTATCTTATTGCAACATTATTATTAAATGTTCTTATATCAGCTATGTTTAAGGTTTTTCCTAAATATGATATAAATGCATTACAAGCTATAGTTACTAATTATTGTGTATGTGTAATTACCGGAAGTCTTTTTATAGGTAAAATTCCTTTTACTTTAGATAATTTTAGTACTTCTTGGTTTCCATGGTCTATGTTGATGGGCTTAGGCTTTATAAGTATCTTCAATTTAATTGCCTATTGTACAAAAATAGACGGAATAACTACCGCTACAATTGCAAATAAATTATCATTGGTAATACCGGTAGTTTTTGCTGTATTTTTATATCATGAAAAAGCCGGATTTGCAAAAATAACGGGTATCGTTTTAGCACTACCTGCTGTTTACCTAACCACACGTATTAAAGAAGACCACAATAAACCACAAAATCTATTTTGGCCTGCTCTTCTTTTTATAGGTGGCGGCCTACTTGATACACTTACAAATTACATTCAAAAAAATTATTTATTAAGTAATGAATCTCAGGCACTTTGTACTATATATTGCTTTAGTACCGCAGGCTCTATTGGTTTAATTATAGTAAGCATTTTATTAATAATGAAAAAAATTACTTTTTCGTGGAAGAATATTGTTGCAGGCATTTGTATAGGTGTGCCTAATTATTTCTCTATCTATTATTTTATTAAAATGTTGAATAGTCCATTTCTACAAACATCTGCTTCATTACCCATACTTAATATAAATATATTATTACTATCATCAATAGTTGCGATTTTATTATTTAAAGAAAAGTCTAATTTATTAAGAATTACAGGTTTAATATTATCGATAATTGCGATTATTTTAATAGCTTATGGAGATAAATAATGGAAGATAATAATAAGTTTACGACAATATCGGAATGTGCTACCGGTGATTTTAGAGACAGGGGTAGTAAGTTTTTAGCTTTTGCTTATCCGGTGAAAGAGATACAAGAAATAAAAGAAAAAATAAATTTATTAAAAAAAGAACATCCCAAAGCGGTTCATCACTGCTATGCATATAGATTAGGAAGCGATAGCACACAATACAGAGCAAATGATGATGGCGAACCGGCAGGTAGTGCCGGCAAACCAATACTTAGGCAAATTGACAGTTTGGGGTTATCTAATGTGCTTGTAGTAGTTGTTAGGTATTTTGGAGGAAGTCTTTTAGGTATTCCGGGCTTAATAAATGCCTATAAAAATGCTACTTTATTGGCTTTAGAATCAGCATCGAAATTAGTAAAATGGATAGAAGAAATTTATGAAATTAGTTTTGATTATCCGGTAATGGGTGAAGTATTATATTTATTAAAACAATGTGAATCAAGCATTTACGAACAAGAATTGCAACTATTTTGCATCATAAAAGCCGGAATTCCAAAACCTTATATAAGTTTATATGTAAAAAAATTAGAAGAAATAAATGGAGTAAAAGTAAAAATTATCAAATTAGAAGTAACTCCATAATATAATCATTCATATAATATCCATTCCCAATTTCAATATCTACCTCTTTCGTTTTCACAAAACCCTTTTTTTTATAAAATTTAATTGCATGTTCGTTATATCTATTAACATTCAATATTAGTGTTTTTGCAGTTTCGTTTTTTATAAGTTCAATTAAGAATTCTAAAAAATAATATCCGGCTCCAATACCTTGGTATTCAGGTAAAATATAGAGTTTTTGAAGTTTAAAACTATTCTGCGTTTCTTTTGTTATGGCAGCAAACCCTATTGGGCAATCATTGTATATACAAATAAAAAAACGTTGTTGTTCCTCCATCTGTTTTTCAATAGCTGCAGAATTATAAAAAAGTTGAAGCATATAATCCAGTTGTTGTTTACCTAAAATAGGTAAATATGTAGATGGCCAAACTTTATTTGCAATTTCAATTATATAAGGGATGTCCTTTTTTGTAGCCACTTCAATTTTCATTTATAGCATTTTATTGTAAAAATACCTCTTTATCTAAAAATTACAATTACAAAGCATTAAAGTAATTTATTTTTATTTGTTATTTTTTTATTATATATTATTAAAATGGCTATAAATATGAATTAAGACAAGAAAGTATTTATTATTTAAAGCTATTTTAAAAGTTCTTTTGCTTTTATTTTAAGGTTACAATTTATTTTGTACATTGTGCCTTTTGTTGGCAATAAGTTGTTTTTTGCAATTTATTGTGTGAGTGAATAATGAAATTATTTTTTTTTAACGTTTCATTATTCAATTTTTTTTAACCTAATTTCGCTTTGCAATTTTATCAAATGCCAAAAATGAGAAAGGCCATATATACGACTATTATTCTTTTAGGATTCCTAATTTTTGCTTCATGTACAAAAGAATACCATTGTACTTGTTCTTACAATAATAATATTGTATATAATGTAGATCTTGGTGTACAATATAAAGACAATGCAACAACACAATGTAGCAAATATGACTCTACTATTACAGGTGAAATTTGGAATTGTACAATCTATTAGTGTATAAAATAATTCACTACACCACTTCCCCTTCTAAATCATAATCAAACGCTTTTGTAATTTTTACATTTACAAAATCACCTATTGGTAATGGTTTATTGCTATATATTACAACTTCATTATCTACTTCTACACTATCATATTCTGTTCTGGCTAAATACCTTCCTGCTTCTTTTTTATCAATGATAACTTTATAAGTATTACCTATTTTTTCCTGATTTTTTTCGTAAGAAATGGTTTGTTGTACTTCCATAATTTCTAGTGCGCGTGCTTCTTTTTCTTCGGCTGAAATAGAATCTATCAGTTCGTGTGCAGATGTGTTTTCCTCATGCGAGTAGGTAAATATCCCTACTCTATCTAACCGTTTTTCTTCAAGAAATTGTTTTAAATCTTCAACATCCTCTCTTGTTTCACCTGGGAAACCGGTAATTAATGTGGTTCTAATGCACACATCCGGCACACGGTCTCTAACAGTATCTATTAATTCTACAATTTCATTTCTTGTTATCTGGCGTTTCATAGCCTGCAACATATTATTTGATATATGCTGCAATGGCATATCTAAATAATTGCATATATTAGACCTTTCTTTTATTACATCTAAAACATCTAATGGAAATTTAGATGGATAAGCATAATGTAAACGTATCCAATGAAGCCCCTCAATATCAGACAGGTGTTTCAATAAATCGGATAATGCACGTTTTTTATAAATATCCAGTCCATAATATGTAAGTTCTTGTGCTATCAGCATTATTTCTTTTACACCTATTTTCACTAAGTGTTTTGCCTCGGCAATTATTTCTTCAATTGTTTTAGAAACATGCCCACCACGCATAAGCGGAATTGCACAAAAAGAGCATGTACGGTTACAACCTTCGCTTATTTTTAGATATGCATAGTGTTTAGGGGTGCTTAATAGTCGTTCCCCAATCAGTTCTTTTTTATAGTCGGCATTTAATTGCTTTAGCAATATCGGTAATTCCATTGTGCCGAACCAAGCATCCACCTCGGGAATTTCAAGCATTAAATCTGCTCTGTATCTTTCGCTAAGGCAACCTGTTACATACACTTTTTCTAATTTTCCTTTACGTTTAAGTGCTACCTGCTCTAAAATAGTATTCACACTTTCTTCTTTTGCTTTATCTATAAAGCCACACGTATTTACAACAACAATATTATGGTCCAACTTTCTATTTTCATGAATAGATGAGATACCATTCGCGTTTAGTTGCCCACTAAGCACCTCGCTGTCCACCATATTTTTAGAACAGCCTAATGTAATTATATTTACTTTATCCGATTTTAGTTTTCCTGATTTCAATTTGAAACAATAATTCTATTTATTATAAATGTTTATTTTACTTTTTCCTTATAAATATTCTAACCGGTACACCGCTGAAATTAAAATTGGAACGTATTTTATTTTCAAGAAAGTTTTTATAGGGTTCTTTAACAGCATCGGGGAAATTTGCAAAAAACGCAAAAGAAGGTACAGCTGTAGGAACCATAGATACAAACTTTATCTTTACCGCATGACCACGAGAAAATGGCGGTGGATAACGCTCAATTTCTTTAAGCATTATATCGTTTAATACAGATGTTGTAACCCTACGAGTCCTGTTTTCAAATACTTCCAGAGCTTTTTCCATAGCCTGAAAGATTCTAAATTTCTCTGATGCCGAAATAAATATAACCGGCACATCTGTAAATGGAGCAATTTTTTCTTTTAGTTCTTTTTCATAGTCGCGAGCTGTATTGGTTTCTTTTTTAATTAAATCCCATTTATTTACAATAATAACCACCCCTTTTCCTTTTCTGGTTGCAAGGCTAAAGATACTTACATCTTGTGCAGTTACCCCTACATTGGCATCAATAAGTAACATGCATACATCAGCCTCATCCATTGCTTTTATGGCACGTATTACAGAATAGAATTCTAAATCTTCATGCACATTTTTCTTCTTTCTGATTCCGGCTGTATCTATTAAGATAAATTCTTTACCAAATAATTTATAATGCATGTGAATTGTATCGCGGGTAGTACCGGCAATTTCAGATACGATTGTACGTTCCTCATTGGTTAAAGCATTCAATAAGGTTGATTTACCTGCATTTGGTTGTCCTATTATTGCAAATTTTGCTAATGGATTACCGTCTTTGTCTGTCTCAATCGGTTCAATATCTTCTTTAATATGCGAGATTACCTCATCAAGCAATTCGCCCGACCCACTACCTGAAATGGAAGATATTTGAAAAGTATTCGGGAAGCCCAATGCATAAAATTCAGTAGCATATAACGCTCTCTCTGAATTATCTACTTTATTAACTACCAATAATACCGGTTTTACAGTACGGCGAAGCAAATCTGCCATATCTTCATCTTGCCCGGTAATACCAGTGGTCGTATCGCATACAAAAAGTATTAAATTAGCTTCATCAATAGCAATCTTAACTTGCTTCCTTATTTCACGTTCAAATACATCGTCGCTCTTAGACACAAAACCGCCCGTATCTATAACATTAAACGATTTACCGCACCATTCTGCAATACCATATTGTCTGTCGCGGGTTACGCCGCTTTCATCATCAACTATTGCTTTTCTTTGTTCTAATAAACGATTAAAAAGTGTTGACTTCCCTACATTGGGTCGCCCCACTATTGCTACCGTAAAACCAGGCATATTTATTTATTTAAACGCAAAGTTACTTTTAAATATGCAGTGAAGTATCAAATTGTATTATAATTTAATACAACTAAAAAAAAGACAATTCTATTTTTTTATCTTAATAACATAATATTCAACAAATGTTATCAAAACATAAAATACAAAAATATTTTTTTTGTAAATTAAAATAATAAAACATTTATATTTGTCCTTATTTTAGCAATTTATAGTTATTAAAATATTTTTATGAAATATGTTAACATTAATTTAAAGTAGAAAAAATAAAATTTGCTTAGAAATAGTATGAATATTGTACTTTTGCAACAAATTTTAATTTACAAATACTAATATTCTTTATCAAGATATAATTAAAATGTTTAATTATCAACAATAAATAATTTTTTTATATTTTTATTTATTTAAGACAACAAATAAAACAACAATAAATATGAAACATCAACAATCAGTTAAAAAAAGAACCTTATTAGGTTTTAAAAAAGTTCAATTTCTTACGGTATTACTGTTCGTAGGTATACTACTATTAGGAACAAAGGCTTATTCCCAAACATATTACAGTGTTACCAATCTATCAGGTACATCGCTGGTTGACGGTATAACTGTAACCGTAACCAGTTCGGGTAGTATAAGCTCCTATACTTGCGGTAGCGCAGGTCCTTATTGGGAAGGTAGTGGAAGTGTAGGAAGTTATACTTGGAGCTTTTCTTCACCTGTTAATACAGTAAAATTTGATATAAATTATTCTAATATCGGAGATGATATTAGTTTTAAAATTAACGGTACTTCTTATCCTCTTAGTTCGTCTCAAGTTACAGCTCTTAGTGAATGTGACGCTTCTTCTACATTAATTGTTTCTGGAGGCAATCTAGTGTATACTGGCAGTACTTACAGCTATGGTTCTGCAACTGTAACTATAAATACGGGTTCTTCTATCAATTCTGTTACACTACAATGTTTAGGTGGTGGTAGTGGTGTAACCAATGATTGTCTTTTTGCAGTTGGTTTTACAAATGTAGCACCCTCCTTTACAAACGGTGCTTCTGCAACACTTAATGCATGCATGAATGGGAGTTCTAATATTTCTTCTTTATTATCAATTTTAGATGCCAATTCAGGTCAAACAGAAACATATAATGTTGTTACCGCACCTGTAAACGGTACTCTTTCCGGCTTTCCTGATAGCATCACTTCTACAGGTTCAATTGATACTCCTACAGGATTTATTTATACTCCAACAACCGGTTTTACTGGTAACGACTCTTTTCAAGTAATGGTAAATGACGGGCATAGCGGTATGGATACCATTATGATATATGTCACTGTTAATCCTATTCCTACTGTTTCTGCCATTGGTAGTCAAGCAGTTTGTAATGGTTTACACACTGCAACCGTAAATTTTTCAGGTTCTGTAACTGGGACTTCTTTTTCTTGGACAAATAATAATATACATATTGGCTTAGCTGCTACCGGTACAGGTGCTATTGATTCGTTTATAGCAACAAACGACTCTTTATACATTGATACCGCGATAATAGTAGTTACACCCAATTATAACGGATGTATGGGTGCAAGCCAAAGTTTTACTATTAGCGTTAACCCCACACCAACTATTGATTCAATTGCAAACCAAATTTTATGTAATACATTTGCTACAACAACTGTTCATTTTACCGGCTTAGTAAGCGGTACAAGTTATACGTGGACAAATAATAATACTACAATTGGTTTAGGTGCAAGTGGTGCCGACAGTATTAACACATTTACTGCAACAGATACCACAAATGTTTTTGATACAGCAATTATTACCGTTACCCCCATGGCAAACACCTGTTCGGGAAATGCAAAAAGTTTTTCCATAATTGTAAAACCAACTCCATCTGTAACTATTCCTTCAACAATGTTTGTTTGTAATGGTTCCAGTATGAATGTTCTATTTACAGGGTCTGTTAGTGGTACAACTTATAACTGGACAAATTCAGATACCACTTTTGGCTTAGTTTCAACCGGTATTGATAGCATTGCAACTTATGTGGCACGTGATACAACAACAGCTATTGATACTGCAATAATTACAGTAACACCTAATGCTAATACTTGTATAGGTACTGCAAAAACGTTCTTAATAATTGCTAATCCTACACCTACCGTTACTACTCCGGCAAATCAAGTTATATGTAATGGAGCTGCAACAACCTTAGTTAATTTTAGCGGTGCAGTTGCAGGTACTGTTTATAACTGGACTAACAATGATTCCTTAATTGGTTTATCAGCAAGAGGAGTTGGAAATATTAGTTCTTTCAGTGCCATAGATACATCTGCAAATACAATAGACACTGCAACTATCTGGGTTACACCTTCTATTAATGCTTGTCCGGGTACAGCACACAGCTTTTTATATATTGTAAATCCTTCGCCAAAAGTGAATGCAGTTAGCTCTCAAACAAAGTGTAACGATTCTTCTACTTTAGCAATTACATTTACAGGTTCAGTTACCGGTTCTGCCTTTACTTGGGTAAACAATGATACTACAATTGGATTAACATCGCATGGCATTGGCAACATCTCTTCTTTTGTTACAAGCGATACTTCAAGCGTAATTGATACTGCAACAATAACTGTAACACCACATGCAAACGGCTGTGCCGGAGCATCAAAAAGTTTTATGATTATTGTAAATCCAACTCCAAAAACAGTTGCACCTACAATACAAACAGTTTGTAACAATACTAGTACTACAAAAGTTATGTTAAGCGGTAATGTTGCAGCTTCAACCTTTATGTGGACAAGTATAGATACCTTATCGGGTTTAGCATCTAATGGTGTTGACAGTATTAATTCGTTCTTGGTAATCAATGGTTCAACAGCACCTATAACAGATTCTATTACTGTAATAGCTTGGGCTAATGGATGTCCCGGTTTACCGCAAACATTCACAGTACTTACAATTAACCCAACACCGGCACTGTCATCAAACTTACGTGATACAGTTTGTAGCGAATCTCATTTAAACTATACCCCAAATAGTGCAACAACAGGTACTTCATATACATGGCACAGAGCTACAACAACGCATATTACACCAAGCGGCTTAGGTGGTACTGCTTCTGTAAGCGAAACACTAGTTAATGACACATTAGTACCTGTAAATGTTACTTATGTATATACCTTAACTGCAAATAGTTGTGTAAATTCTCAAAATGTAGTTGTTAGAGTAAATCCTACTCCACCGGTTGTGGGTATTACAACACATTCGCCTTCAAACTTATGTTCTAACACATTATATCAGAATTTCGGTACATCTACATTGCCACTTTTAGGGGAGCAATTTACATGGTCTGCTGTAAATGCGAGTGTATGGGCGTCAGGAATTAATCATCAATATTCAATTGTTAACTTCCCTACTTCCGGAAACAGTTCTGTAATACTAAGTGTAAACATGACAGGAATAAGCTGTTATAAAAGAGACACATTTGCAGTAACTGTAGGTACAGAAACATCAGCACTGCCTACTGTAGCCTATTTAAACAGTCAGTTTGTTTGTTTATTAAACGACCAAGATAGTTATCAATGGGGTTATGACGATAATACAACGCTTGATTCTACATTATTACCCGGCGAAACAAATCAATTTTATTATCAACCTTCGCCTGCAACAAATAAAGATTATTGGGTAATAACTAAAAAAGGAGATTGTATGCAAAAAACATACAGTACAACACCTACACAGGCAATAAATTTAAATACCAATATAGATAACATTAAAGTTTACCCTAATCCGGCAACACAAGAACTGAATGTTACTATTACAGGTAATCTTGAATATACGAATGTAAAAGTGTTTGATTTATTAGGCAAAGAACTATTGAATGCTCCTATAATTGATAATAATGCTAAGATTAATGTTTCACAATTGGCACCTGGCATTTATTTACTTAGCAGCTTTATGAATGGTACATCAGTTAAAACAATACGCTTTACAAAAAACTAATCTCAAACCAAAAAAATTAAATAATTATATGAAAAAAATATTTTTGTGCATCATTACCAGTTTTGTAGCAAGCAATTTATTTGCACAAGACAATAGCATCAACAACAGTAACGCACCTGTTGAAAATAAAAATATTGATAGCTTGTTACCCAGGTTTTGTATAGATGTAAATCTAAAATTAGGTATTCAAAATCAGAACCTTACAACTATTAATTTCTTAAATGCATTTACAAGCCCAACAAATGCAACAATTAGTAATCCCAACTATACCAATGGTTCTACGGTAGGTTTCGACATACAGGGTGGATACTTTTTCGGCAAAAAACGCAATTGGGGTATTGGTACCGGTTTTATGTATTTAAGCCAGATGGGTACTTTAACTATGGATAATTATAAAATCCAGTACCAATCATCAAGTGCAGTAGCACCTGTGTTTACACAAATAATAACTGCAAATCAGTCTATTAAAGAAACAATAAATACTACTAATATGAACATACCGTTAGTAGTAAAATACAAACATCAATTAGGCAAAAAATTAGGAATTGCTGTAGATGCAGGAATATTATATAACATGCAAATACAAAACAACTATTCTACGAATGCCTCTTTTGATTATGAAGCAATTATACCTGAAAAAATTAATGATGCATTTGTATATAATTTATTGATTACAAAAGCTGAAATTTCTAAGACTGACCCTAATAATGTTGCTAAAGATTTCCTTTTACAGCATTCTTTGGGTTATAATGTAGGTTTGGGCGTTAAACCGACATCCACATCAGGTACAGTTTCTTATACAAGCGGTAGTATAGGTTTATTATTAAAACCATCGTTAAGTTATAGAGTAAGTAAATCTGTTTATCTCGATTTAGGGGTTTATTTTATTTCGCAGACATTTAAAAATTCTGCAAATAATGACTATATGCTTACTAATAAACTTGGCGATTATAGTTCTATGATGAAGAGTGCTAGTTCTGTAACACAAAACAGTATGGGGCTTAACTTAGGAGCAAGGTTTTATTTTTACCCTAAAGACAGAGATAAAGATGGTATTCCGGATAGAAAAGATGAATGCCCTGACGTGTTTGGTTTGAAACAATTTAATGGTTGCCCTGATACTGATGGTGATGGAATACCAGACAAAAACGATAGCTGCCCAACAGAATTCGGATTAGCGAAATTTAATGGTTGCCCGGATAGAGATGGTGATGGCATTATTGATAAATTTGACCGTTGTCCAGACCAACCGGGATTAGCTAAGTTTAAAGGTTGCCCGGATAAAGACGGAGACGGCATACCTGATATTGATGATAAATGCCCTGATGTATTCGGTTTAGCACAATTTAATGGTTGCCCTGATACTGACGGAGATGGCATACCTGATACTGAAGATAGTTGCCCAAATGTAAAAGGACCACTTTCAAACCACGGTTGCCCGATTGAAGCACCTAAACCAAAACCACAAGTAATAGAAAAAATAGACATTTCTTCACCTATTTTATTTGACGTTAATAAAACAACAGTACAAGAAGTATCAAAACCAATATTACAAGAAGCTGCTGCCGAAATTAAAGAAAATAAAAATGCAGTAATTGAGGTACATGGTTATACAGATACTACAGGTACAAAAGCCTATAATCAGGCATTATCTGTAAGAAGAGCACAAGCAGTAAAAAATGAACTTACAAAAATGGGCGTTAATCCTAAAAAGGTAAAAACCATTGGACATGGCTATAAAGACCCTGTTGCCCCAAATAGCACACCGGAAGGAAGATTACAAAACAGACGTGGTGTTATGAAGTTAAATCATAACAAAAAATAAAATAGTATTTTTTATTTTAGCATAAAATGGGTTGCAATTTTTGCAGCCCTTTTTATTTGCACAAAAAAAATTAAAAAAAGGATATAGAAATTTATTAAGTTTACATTACAAAAAATATCCTATAAATTATATAATATAATGAATATTGTGAAATCATCATTAAAATCAAATGCTCAAATCGGACTATTGTTCTTATTCCTTTTATTAATAGGAGCAGTACTGTTTTTTAAGGAACGTATTTTTTTTGGTGATTGTACTTTTTTAGCATTTAATCAAATAAACAATAAAGACTTTTCTTTTTTCCATCAAAGATATGGTGCATTTATAACATTGATTATTCCTTTTATTTGCCAAAAATTACACATACAATTAAACATTATTTTATTTTTATATGAAATAAGTTTCAACCTGCTTTTCATTTTAGTTGCTTTAGTATTGGTTTATAAATACAAGCAATATATGCTTGCAATCTTAATGTCATTGTATTATTTCCTGATTGTAAGCGACTCCTATTTCTTGGCAAATGCAGAAATACATCAAGGTATTGCATGGATGTTTTTATTATTTGCAGCTACAATACATTTGGGAACTAAAAAAATAAATATTTTTTTGATAATTATTCCTTTTTCATTCTTAGCTTTCTTGACAATTTCATCTCATTTCATTGCAATAATACCAACTTTATTTTTGTGGTTTTACTATATAATAGAAAAGAAAAATTGGCATTTTTCATTAAAAGATACTCTTATTCTCACAATTACACTGTTTTTTGTAATTGTTTTAAAATATGTATTGAGCAAATCAGAGCCTTATGAGAACAATAATATGTATAACGTTATACATGTATCCATAAAAGATATTATAAACTCATTTAATGCTCCGGAAGTAAAAATTTTTCTATATAGATGTATTGTAAATTATTGGATAGTTGTGATACTATTTATTAGTTGCATTTATTTTTATATAAAAAACAAGGAATTTAAAATGTTATCGTATTATATTTTTTCAATAGTATGTTATATCATTTTAATGGGCTTGGCTTACAGTGAATCAGATGGAAATTTTAAACTATGTCATATAGAACTTGAATGGCAATGTATAGGTATTTTAATTGCTGCGCCTTTCGTATTTGGTATATTGCCTAAAATAAAAGTACAATATTCAATTTTATTTTTATTAATTATATTTATTACAAGGTCAATATATATCTATACATCATCACAAAAATTTACTTGGCGTACACATTATAAAGAAAAAATAATGGCAAAAATGAAAGAAAAAAACATTTCAAAATTAGCATTGTATTTTGATGATGAAAATAGAACAAAAAGCATTTTAGATTGGGCAATACCATACGAAACATTAATGGAGTCTGCAATAAATGGCGATAAACCACAAATAACTTTTTTTTTAGTAGATAAAAATGATTTAGAAACTTTAAATAAAATTAAAAATCCAAAAGGTTTCTATAATTGCTGGGTAATAGCACCCAATAACGCTTTTAATCCTTACTACTTTTCTTTAGATACTACCTTACCCTATACAGTATTATCTTACAGCGAACTTTTTAAATAATAAAAAATTGGCTGCCATTCATATTTGGCAGCCAATTTTTATGATTCTTCTTTTAAACACATAGACTATATATGTAATTTAAAATATTCCAGTGTTCTTTTTAGTCCTTCATGCCTATCAATTTTAGGTTCCCAACCTAAAATTTGTTGTGCTTTTGTAATATTTGGTTTACGTTGTTTGGGGTCATCTTGTGGCAGTGGTTCAAAAATAATTTTAGATTTAGACCCTGTTAGCGCCAATACCTCTTCGGCAAATTCTAATAAAGTAATTTCAGATGGATTGCCAATATTTACAGGTCTTGGGTAATCTGAAAGTAAAAGGCGATAAATACCTTCAACTAAGTCATCGCAATAGCAAAAGGAACGTGTTTGTGAACCATCTCCATAAACGGTAATATCCTCACCTCTAAGTGCTTGACTCATAAATGTAGGTAATGCTCTACCATCATCAAGACGCATTCTTGGCCCATAAGTATTAAAAATACGAATTATACGTGTTTCTAAATGGTGAAAAGTATGATATGCCATAGTAATACTTTCCATAAACCTTTTTGCTTCGTCATATACACCTCTTGGACCTACCGGATTTACATTTCCCCAATATTCTTCTGTCTGAGGATGTACTAATGGGTCTCCATAAACTTCGGATGTGGAAGCAACAAGTATTCTAGAACCTTTTGATTTTGCTAAACCCAATAAGTTATGTGTACCCAATGCGCCTACTTTTAAAGTTTGAATAGGCATCTTTAAATAATCTATTGGGCTTGCAGGCGATGCAAAGTGTAAAATGTAGTCTATATTACCCGGTACATGTACAAATTTTGTAACATCATGATGATAAAACTCAAATTCCTTTAGTGGAAATAAGTGTTCTATATTTTTTATATTTCCGGTAAGCAGATTGTCCATACCTACTACAATATAACCCTCCTTTAAAAACCTATCGCATAAATGAGAGCCTAAAAAACCCGCAGCTCCTGTAATTAAAATTCTTTTAGCCATAATTACTATTTTTATATATTTTTTAATTCCGGATGAATAATTTTTCTTCCCATACTTTCATAATAGAAATCCAGCGATTCCATTTTATCAATAGAATAAACATTTCTGCCGTCAAAAATTACCGGGCTTGCCATGCTTTCGTGAATATTTTCAAAATTAGGATTTCTAAATTCGCTCCATTCTGTAACAACAATTAATGCATTTACACCTGCAATACAATCATATTGGTTTTGAGAATAATATAGTTTATCTCCAAATATATTTTTTATATTATTCATTGCTTCCGGGTCAAATACTCTAAGTTTAGCACCCGCATCTAATAATTCTTTTATTAATTCGATAGAAGGTGCATCTCTAATATCATCGGTTTCAGGTTTAAATGCAAGTCCCCAAATTCCAAAAGTTAATCCGGATAAATCATTCCCAAAGAATCTTTTTACTTTTCTACCTAAAATGAGTTTTTGTTTGTCGTTCACTTTCATTACAGTGTCAATTAATTGGAATTCATAATCCAATTGTTTTGCTGTAAACGAAAGTGCTTGCACATCTTTAGGGAAACAACTACCGCCATAACCAATGCCGGGAAATAAAAAGCGTTTGCCAATTCTTGTATCCCCACCCATTCCTATACGCACCCAATCTACGTTTGCACCTGTTAGCTCACAAAGATTAGCCATTTCATTCATAAAAGAAATACGCATTGCTAAATAAGAATTTGCAGCATATTTTGTCATTTCAGAAGACCTTACATCCATAAAATGAATAGGATTGCCTTGTCTTATATAGGGCTGATATAATTCATCCATTATTTTTTTAGCCTTGTCTGATGATGTACCAATAACTACCCTATCCGGTTTTAAAAAGTCTTCAACAGCAACTCCCTCACGTAAAAACTCCGGGTTAGAAACAACATCAAACAATGAAGTATCTAATTTTTGAACTAATACATTATGAACTTTTTCAGCAGTACCTACCGGAACAGTACTCTTGTTTACTATTACAACATAATTTGTAATTATTTTGCTCAACGATTCTGCAACATCTAATACATATTGTAAATCTGCCGACCCATCTTTTCCCGGTGGTGTAGGTAGAGCTAAAAATATTACTTTCGCATTTTTTATTCCCTCTTCTAAAGAGGTAGTAAAAGAAATACGTTTTTCTTTTATATTTCTTTCTAAAAGTATATCTAAACCAGGTTCATAAATTGGAGATTTACCTTGTATTAAATTGCTTATTTTTGCCTCATTAATATCAATGCAGGTTACATTATTTCCTGTTTCGGCAAAACAAGTTCCGGTAACCAAACCAACATAACCTGTTCCAATAATAGCTATTCGCATTTGTAATTTTAAGTTTAGGTAGCAAATGTAAAAATTTATACATAGTTTTCACTACTTTTTCCACTATTATTAAAAAAATAATAAGCTATCAGATTAAATATTTTTTTAAATTTGATTAAATACCAAACTAATATAATATTATAACCTATATTACAAAACATAAAAATTCATTTTTATAATTTTCAAATAAACTATTTTATCTTTTTCAATTATTATTACATTTTATTTATTTTTAATCGCAAAAATTTTTAAATGGCAAAAAAAATCGAGAATAACATTAAAACAAATAAAATTAATAAAGAACCAATAATTGCTTTAAGTGAAAACAGTTTTATAAAAAAAGAGGAATATAGAGGAATATATGGTTTCAAAATACAAGCAATAATAATAAGCATAATTAGTTTTGTGTTTTATTGCAATACGTTTTCAAATAGTTGGGCATATGATGATTTATTGGTTATTTTACAAAATGAGTATGTCCAATCCGGCTTTCCGGGAATTCCTAAAATTTTAATGGTAGATGCATTTGAAAGCTACACACGTAGCCAAAATGAAGAATCTAATCAGCTTACAGGTGGTAGATATAGACCCCTTTCCTTAATAACTTTTGCTGTAGAACAACAATTTTTCGGTTTAGATAGAACAAATTTTTCTGATACCACAAAAGCAGGGCAAGCCAAAGCATATCAAATAAGAAAAAATAAATTAGACAATGATATGCATATACGACATGTAATAAATGTATTACTGTATATACTTTCTGTAATTGCCTTATTATATTTATTAAGAACAATCGTATTAAAAGACTATCCACTTGCCGCATTTCTTGCCACTCTAATTTTTGCAATACACCCAATACATACCGAAGTAGTAGCAAATGTAAAAAGTAGAGATGAAATACTTTCTTTGTTATTTATATGCACAACATTTATTATGTCTTTTAAATATTTGGAAACAAAAAAAATTAAAGATTTAGTTTTTGCAATTTGTGCCTATTTTTTAGCTCTTTTATCTAAAGAATATGCTGTTGCATTCGTTTTTCTATTACCATTTTCTTTTTATTATTTTAAAAAATATAGTATTAAACAAAGCATACTTAAAAGTCTAATTTATTTAATTCCTCTAATTCTTTATTTCGTACTTAGAACAAGCGCAGTAAAACCAACCACTGAAATAACTGAAGGTGATGTAATGAATAACCCTTATATACTTGCGAGTTTTATTGAAAAACAGGCTACTGAAATTTTTGTACTTTTTAATTATATAAAACTTTTATTCTTTCCACATCCTTTAGCAGTAGATTATACTTTTAATCAAATACCTTATGTTGATTTTTCAAATTTAATTGTATGGGTTTCGCTAATAATACACGCAGGATTAATTTATTGGATGTTCAAACTTATAAAAAAACGGCATCCCATTGGCTTTGCCTTGGTTTTCTATTTTACGTTTCTTTTATTAATAAGTAATATATTCGTAAATATAGGTTCCCCAATGGGCGAACGGTTAATATACCATTCATCCGTGGGGTTTGCAATAATTATTGGATATTTATTATATATAGGTTACACAAAAATAAAACAACCAATTACAGCAAATTGGATACTTTTTGGTGCAATGGCTCTAATTATAAGTGCTTCGGGATTTAAAACGATTACTCGTAATAGGGATTGGCAATGTAATTCAGTACTTTTTTTAAAAGATGTAGAGAATGTACCCAATAGCGTAATCGTTAATTCTAATGCCGGCACAGCGTGGGATGAAATATCGGTAAATACAGAAGACACAGTGAAAAAGAAAGAAGCAGTATTAAATGCAATAAAATATATGAGCAAGGCAATATCTATAAACAATAGGTATATGTCTGCTTATGCCAATAGAGCTTTAGCATATACTAAAATAGGTGAAATGGATAAAGCGTTGTCTGATTACGATTCCCTACTAAAATACTACCCTACTTATCCATCTATCCCGGTTATGTCTAATACACTTGCCATGTATTATGTAAATTTAGGATTAATAGCAGGCAAAGAAAATAGATTTGAGGATGCTATAATAAATTTTAGAAAATGCACACAAGCAGCACCCAATAACCCCGATTTTTGGTACAATTTGGGTTTTGCTTATTGCAATAATAAACAATATCCCGAAGGCAGGCGAGCATTAGAAAACGCATTAAGACTAAACCCGAATCATGGACCGGCTAGAAATATTTTAAATCAATTAAATGGCGTTCAAATAATACAATAATAAAACATTAGAATTATATTTTTCTTAAACCAACTTTTTAGAATAAAATGAAGTCTGAAATAAAGAAGAATAAAACTTTACTTTGCAAGTTGTATCAAAGGAAGAAATTTACGTTCACTACAATATATTATTTACTTATTTTTAATGAAATACTATTTTATATTATTTTTTAATTTATTCTTTTTACTAAATATCTATGGTCAAAATGAAACTAAAAGTAAAAATGATGACTTTTTAGAGAAATACCTTTGCGAACATCGTACCTATTTAACTTTGAATGCAGATAGCACACTTTCATTAAGTTATGAAGCATCTGCTTTAATAAGTGCTAAAATGAAAAACAAAAACTTATTTGTAATAGGTGAAAATAATCATAATTACTATTTAACTAATAAATTAAGGGTTTTATTTATAAAAAAATTCAGTAAGCATGGGTTAAAAGATTTTTTTATAGAATACGGTAGGTCAACTGCAGCAGTAAATAATGCATATATAAAATCAAACTATAATATTCCCTACCCTCCTTACTTATATAAAATAGGGCAAAATCTTAATTATGCCCGCGAAATGGAACAAACTAAGGAAATCTATAATAAATCTGCTGATTTCAACTTTGTAGGTATCGACTTTGAAAGAACATTTTTCTTTTTTCGTGCAATAGATTGCATATTAAATAGTTTTAACCCAACTGAAAAAAATGCCATTTTGCAGGTAGCCCCCTATTTACATGATACGGCAATTTTACATTATACAAACAGGCAGAGTAAACATTATTTTAAAAAAATACAAAAAGATTTTATAAAGGACAGTACAAATTTTAAAAATTTGTTTAAAAGCCAATATAATAGCTATAAATACTTAGTAACCAATAAAGATATTTGTTTGCCGTCTCAAGGTGGAAAAAGAGATAAATTAATGGCAGAAAACCTATTAAGTGAAATAGATGAAAAAAGCACCAACAAAACTATTTACTTATTAAGCTGTGGCTACTTTCATTCAAATGTAACTAAAAAAAAATCATTAGTTAGCAGATTGTCTGAAAGTAGTACCTTTAAAAACAAAATACTTATCCTAAATTTGTATTGCAATAATTGCAACATTGATATACAAGGTATTAGCATAGATGGATTTATGAAAAAAGACGTACTAAAAACATTTCAACAGGCAGCAAATAATAAATTAGTTTTATTCGACTTGTCAGAATTGCCAAATGAATACGAATACATAAAAAAACAGGGTGATTTACTACTATTTGTAAACTAACAAAACGAAATGAAACAACTGATAGTACTTTTATTGGTTTTATTTCCCCTTTCTATTTTTGCCCAAAAACAAGGGCAGCCACTCCTTGATTCCTTACAAAAGGAACTACCCAAACTTAAAGACGACACAAATAAAGTAAAAAGTTTATACAATATTTCATTAAATTACAAAGGGATTAATGAAGAAAACGGCATTAGTTATGGTGAGCAAGGTATTGAATTAGCTACTAAGTTAAATTGGAAAAAAGGTATTGCCCTTTGTAATTTTATTGTAGGACTGCACTATCAGAATAAAAATGATTTAATGCATGCTCTTGAATATTATAAAAAAGCATCTAAAATTGCTGAAGAAGGGCAATTAGTGCAATTTAAAGGTGTTTATTTAGGATATATTGGTGAAGTTTACTACGACTTATATTATGATAATTCTGGTGAATTTGTATCTGATATAATGCAAAAAGCAGGAAAATCAACCTATTTAAAAAATTCTGTTGATAATTTAAATAAGGCAATTATTGCCTGTCAAGATGCTAATGACGATGAAAGTATTCTTGAATTTGCACCATACCTGGCAAAAGTATATGCACAAACAGGTAAATTTAGAGATGCTTACGATGTTATTAATCAATATAATACAATAAAAGACTCCCTTTATTCAATTGAAAAAATGCGTGAAATGTATAATGACATGCAGTTAAAAATAAAAGCCGAAAAGAAAATAATGACCCAAGACGATAAAATAAAAATGCAAGAAATGCATATCAAAATGGACCACATGGATTTAGATATGAAGCGAATGCAGTTTAGCTTTTTTATTATTGGCTTTATATTATTAGGAGCATTAGTATTTATTATTTTTAGAAGTTTAAAAATACAAAAGAAATCAAACAGATTACTAACAATTGAGAAACAACGGTCTGACGACTTATTGCTGAATATACTACCAAGTGAAGTAGCAGAAGAACTAAAAAATAAGGGGAGTGCTGATGCAAAATATTTTGATGATGTAACAGTACTTTTTACTGATTTTGTAGGTTTTACATTAGTTGCCGAAAAAATGTCGCCACAAGAATTGGTAACTGAATTAGATACCTGCTTTAAAGCCTTTGATGATATTATTGGCAAATATAATATTGAGAAAATAAAAACGGTTGGCGATGCCTACCTGGCAGTTTCAGGCTTACCACTACCCGACCCTAAGCATGCAAGCAATGTAGTACATGCTGCATTGGCTATGAGACAATTTATGCAGGAACGTAAAAGTGAATTAGGCGATAAAACATTTGATATACGAATAGGTGTGCATACCGGTAATGTAGTAGCAGGTATTGTTGGTTTAAAAAAGTTTGCTTACGATATTTGGGGAGATACCGTAAATACGGCTGCCCGTATGGAACAAAATAGCCAAACAGGAAAAATTAATATTTCACAAACTACTTACGAACTAGTAAAACAGGAATTTGATTGCATTTATAGAGGTGATATACAAGCAAAAAACAAAGGGGCTTTAAGCATGTTTTTTTGTGAAGAGGCTTTTAGTCTTTAAATCAAATGAAATTTTATCACATAGCAGTAAGGATGCTTTTTCTTTAACGATTTTCAAACTAAAATATATTAAACTTTATTTACAGAATCTTACATTTACAAAAATATATTTTATGCATAAACCCTTATTACTAATTATTGGTATTTCATGTTACTGCCAATCTTACGCGATTAAACCATCAAAAAAATACGAGGCCGTTCCTGATACTATGAAATTGCCGTATGAAAAAAACGTCATTACAACTTCAGACAATATAAAACTTAAATCATGGATATTTCTGCCAACCAAAGAAGCTGACAATAATACATCTATTGTTCTTGCATATGCTGATGCAGGAAATATGTCTTGGTGGTTAATGCAGGCTACTCTATTCTCTCCCATGTAGGATTTACTGTTGTCATGTTCGATTACCGAGGGTTTGGCGAAAGTGATTCATTTAATATTGATACTAAAATGCTTTACTATAATGAATTCGCAACTGATCTTACCGCAGTAATACAGTTTGCAAAGAATAAATATCCCAAAAACAAGACAGGCGTTTGGGCTTTTTCAATGGGAACGATTATTGCTACGCTTGCAACAAATTACATTCAACCCGACTTTATTATTGGTGATGGATATGTTACAAACCCGTCGGCTATAAAAGCATTTTATGCTAAAAAAAAATGTTGAAATATTATTACCATCAAACGTTTCAAATTATATAAATGTTTTAAAAAACATAAAACTGCCTATGCTAATCTTCTCAGGCAAAAAAGACGAAATAACAACAGATAATAAAATACAAAATTTAAAAAAAATAAAACCAGCAATCAAAGTGGTCAGTTTTAAAGGTGGCCACATGCAAGGGTTTGAAGTGCTTTCAAAAGAATTTCCAGGGTCGGAATACATAAGCTCTATTGAACATTTTTAAAACTTAAATAAAGTTTGAGAATTTATTATTTACAGATTTCATTCCAAATCTTCCTGTTTTTCCAGAGGCAATCAAGAAGTTTGAATAAACTATTTTCCAAAAGGCATTTACTTGACAAAGCAAAATGAAAGTAATGAAATTCTTAGCAATATAACTTTTCAATTAGAAACAGTAACATGAATATGTTTACAGAATTGGTTTATCCTTAAATCCCGGATGCACTGCGTAACATTAGAAATAATCCAGTTGCAACCTAAAAAATTTTTTATTTGTGTTTAAACAGCTTCTCGGTCAGCAGGAGAATCGGAATGACGACCATCTGTGATCGCTGTCAGTGGTAAACAACACAAAAAAATGACAATAACATTCCGTCAATCCTCTACCCTACCAGTTCTTTAGCATTATTAATAGCAGCCTCACTTGGTTGTTCTCCACCTATCATTCTTGCTATTGCTAATATGCTTTCCTCTCGTTCTAATATTTTTATTTTTGTAGAGAGTCTGCCGCCTTTTTCAGATTGTTTATATACATAAAAATGTCTTGTACCTTTGGCTGCTACTTGTGGTTGGTGTGTAATACATATAACTTGGTGATACTGCGATAAATCTCTTAACAGCACACCTACCTGCCGTGCCGCTTCACCTGAAATACCGGTATCTACTTCATCAAAAATTAAAGTAGGCATGTGTAATGCTTTGGCTGTTACAGATTTAATACAGAGCATTATCCGGCTCATTTCGCCACCGGAAGCAGATTTTTGTAATAGTTGAAATTGACCGCTTTTATTGGCATCCAAAAGAAAATGTACCGTATCCATACCTGTTTCTATAGGGGTAATTGGTTCTATTTTTATGTCAAATCGGGCATTCGGCATACCAACAAGAATGAGTAATTCATTTATTTTTTTAATAAATTGTGGCACTGCTTTCTTCCTTAAAGCAGATAGTTTTTCGCCCTCACTAATTAAATTATTATACAAAGTTTGCTCATCCCTTATCAGTCGCTCAATTGCTTCATTTATATTTAAAGTTGACCTAAGGTCTTCTTCCAGTTGTTGTTTTATTTTTAATATATCGTTAGTTGTTTTTGCGTTGTGCTTTTTAAGTAATTTATAACCCATGTCCATTCTTTGCTGCACTTGTTCCAGCACTTCGGGGTCAATAGTTACTTTACTTTCTTCAATATCTAATTCTATGGCAATATCTTTTAATTCTAACCAAACCGATTCAATACGTTGCTGAATCGGTTTTACGGAATGTACGAATTCAGTAATAGATGCTAACTGTTGATTGATGCGTTTAAGCTCATTAATTATAGGTTGTTCGCCCTCGTTTAAAGTTACTTTGCCGGCTTGAAGTACACTTAAAATACGTTCGGCATTATTCAATTGTTTTAAATGTTGCTCTAAGTGTTCTATTTCATCGGTTTTTAATGCTGCTTGCTGCAACTCATCAAACAGATATTGTTTATAATCTGCTTCTTTTTGCCAACTTTCCTGTTGTTTTAGCGTTTCGGTAAGCGATTGTTTAATTTTTTTATACTTACTAAACAATTTACGATAGTTATCTGTTATTGCAATAGTGTTTGCAACGGCATCTAACATTTCGAGCTGAAAATTATTATCTTCTAATTCTAAATGACCAAACTGTTGGTGTAAATCTACTAAGAAAGAAGTAAGCTTATTAAGTACAGGTAACGTTACAGGCGTATCGTTAATAAAAGCCCGTGTTTTACCATTTACAGCAATTTCTCTACGAATTATGCACTGGTCGTCTTCATCTAAATCAAGCTCTTTTAATGTTTTTTTGAATATTAAATTTTTACTTACATCAAAATAGCCCTCAATAACAGATTTTTCTTCTTTATTAATCAAGACAGAATTATCAACCCTTTCGCCTAAAATTAAAGAAATAGCACCCAGAATAATACTTTTACCTGCACCTGTTTCCCCTGTTACTATATTTAAATTAGCATCGGGTTGTAAAACAAGATTGTCTATAATAGCGTAATTTTTAATAGAAAGCTTACGTAGCATACTGCAAAAATAATGATTTAGAACAGAGAAAATAAATAAAAGAAAAGGAATCTTTTATTTAAACATTTTTTATAATAAGATACTACTTACAAAACATTCCCAAGTTACAAAATAAAGATGTTACTCATTACGGTTCTTATTGTGTAAGTTATGCATACACATTTTTTAGATTAAACCAATAATACAAACACTGCTATCTTTGCAAAAAATTGATAAAATGAAGTCTTCCTCAAGACCAATATTATTAAATATATTTAAAATGCGATGCCCTGAGTGTGGCAAGAGTAATATGTTTATAAATAAAAGTATTTTCCCGTTAAATCATGTGCTGGATATGCCGGAACATTGCAAAGAATGTGGATTGAAAATGGAGCCGGAAACCGGATTTTATTTCGGTACAGGGTATGTTAGTTACGCTTTATCATTAATTTTATTTTTTATTAATTTAGTATGGTATTGGCTAATTTTCGGTATTCACATTAGCGACAATAGCATATTGTATTATTTAGTTACAAGTATTTCAATCGTTATTTTTTGTCAACCTTGGATCATGCGAATCAGCAGGGTTATCTATTTATCTATATATGTAAATATTAAAAGAAAAAAAAATCAACAATAACTTAATAAAAATTTCACAATAGTAAAAAATGGCTCGCTAATATCTGTTACATTAATTACCTTTGCCACCCATTTATAAAATATGAATTCCTCATTAAAAATATTTTCCGGCAGTGGTTCAATACATCTGTCCGAAAAAATAGCAAAAGCATTAAATAGGCAAGTTGGAGCATTAAGGTTGCAAAGATTTAAAGACGGTGAATTCCAGCCAATTTTTGAAGAATCTATACGCGGAGATTCTGTTTTTTTAGTACAATCTACAAATGCTCCGGCAGATAATTTATTAGAATTATTAATGATGATAGATGCTGCAAGGCGCGCATCTGCCAGCTATATTACCGCAGTAATACCCTATTTCGGCTTAGCAAGACAAGACAGAAAAGATAAACCACGAGTATCCATTGCATCTAAATTAGTAGCTAATTTACTTACGGTAGCAGGTGCTAATCGTGTAATGACAATGGATTTACATGCACCCCAAATACAAGGCTTTTTTGATATTCCGGTTGACCATTTAGATACTTCTGCAATTTTTATTCCCTATATTGAAAATTTAAAGATAAAAGACCTTATATTTGCAGCCCCTGATGTGGGAAGCACTAACAGAGTAAGAGAAGTTGCCAAACATTTTGCCGTTGACATGGTAATATGCGACAAACAACGTAAACGAGCTAATGAAATTGCTTCTATGACAGTGATAGGCGATGTAAAAGGCAAAAATGTAGTACTTATAGACGATATTTGTGATACTGCCGGCACCTTATGTCGTTCAGCATCTATAATAAAAGAAAGAGGTGCATTGTCTGTAAGGGCTTTTTGTACGCATCCGGTTTTAAGCGATAATGCTTATGAAAACATAGAAAATTCTGTTTTAGAGGAATTAGTAGTTTGTGATACTATACCATTAAAAAAGGAAAGTTCTAAGATTAAAGAGTTATCTACTGATGAGTTATTTGCAGTAGCTATAAGAAATACTTTTGAAAATAAATCGATTAGTTCTTTATTTGTACATAACAATAAACACTAATTTAATATAAAGACTGTTTAAACAAAAAAATCTGCCACTCCTTAATTATGGAGTTACCTTATTTATTAAAAAGATTTCAGCGTCCGGATGTTTGGCGGAATATCGACCGGTGTTGAAAGAACAAAAATTTAAAAATGAAAATTGTAAAAATTGAAGGTAAAAAAAGAAGCGGCTTAGGCAAAAAAATCACTCGCCAACTCCGTTCTGAAGGACAAGTACCTGCTGTAATGTATGGCGGTAAGGAAACAATCCATTTCCATGCACCACTAATGTCTTTTCGTGGCTTGGTATATACACCGGAGTTTCAGCTTGCTGAAATAAGTATAGATGGAAATACACACAAATGTATAATGAAAGATATACAATTTGATGTGGTTACAGATGGTTTAAATCATATAGACTTTTTAGAACTAGTAGATGACAAAATGGTTATTGCTACATTACCTATTAAGTTTGTAGGGCAACCACAAGGTGTAAAAGATGGTGGTAAGTTAGAATTAAAGATGAAATCTTTACAAATACGTACCTTACCTAAATACTTAAAAGAAGCAATTGAAGTAAATATAGACAATTTACAATTGCATGGCAACGTACGTGTTGAAGATGTTGTGGTTGAAAATATTGAAATTTTAAATTCACCGCGTATTCCTATTGCATCGGTAGTAACTACCCGTGCTCTACGTCAGGCAGAAACAGATGCTGCACCTGCTAAGGCTGCACCTACAAAAGCAGCTGCTCCGGCTGCCGCAAAACCTGCTGCAAAAAAATAATATAATTAAGATAACGAGTATATTTACCTCTATATCAAACAAATAAAGCCAATAAAAAATGTATGTTTACATTTTTTATTGGCTTTATTTGTTTTGCGAGTTAGTTGATATTCATCAGGCAAAAGCGGTATCTTCTACTATAGGAAATAGTTTTATTTTATGGGCTAAACTACTAAAAAACTATTAGTTGGCGAACACCTTGACCTTGTAAGGGGAAATAAATATTATAAAACATTTTCTACACTCAAAGCTTCACCTCATTTTTGCATTTAATTTAATAAAAAACACATTACTTTGTTTTCCTTATGGAAGAATATGATTTTTGGGATACTTATAAAGACGACCTTTTAGATAGATATTTAGAATTTGGCTGGTTTAGAATGCTTCACTTTATGTTCACAACTGATAGTATTGAAAAAGACAACCAAACGTTTCCTGTTTATTGGCTTAGATACCAAATAAATAAAATTAACTTTATTAAAAAACACAGACAATTAAATAATAGTAATAAAAATTTTACTGTAACTATTAAACCTCTTATCATTGATACTGAAATAGAAGAATTATTTATAAACTATAAAAAAACAGCCACTTTTATGGGTTATAAATCTATAGCAGAAGCTTTTGAAACCGGCTTAACTGTTTTTAATACGTACATAATTACCATTAGAGACAACAACCTATTAATAGCTTGCGGATTCTTTGATAAAGGAAAAAATGCCATTGCAGGCATAATGAATATTTACCACCCCGATTATAAAAAATACAGTTTAGGTAAATTCCTGTTGATGCAAAAAATAAACTACTGCATTGTAAATAATATCCCTTTTTATTATCCGGGCTATCTTGTTCCCGGTTTAGCAAAATTTGACTATAAACTATACCCTGATGTAAATGCTACCGAAGTTTATGTGCAATCATTAGGCATTTGGATACCATACCATGATTGGCTTTTAAACAAACAAACATTGGTATTATAAAAATGGCTGCAATACGAGCAGCCATTTTTATAACAAACATTTAATTAATTTTTGCTTTTTTAAAATATAAAGGTACTATCAGTTTAAAACTTACATTTCTTCCCATATTATAAACTCCTACTCTGTTTACACCATTACCATAGTTTGTAGGGTAATATTTAAATCGACTCATATAATCCATATAGGCATTGTCTAATAAATTATCTACAGAAATATAAACCGAAAATACTTTATGTCCGTGCGCAAAAATATCGCTGCCTAAACCTGCATTTATGAGCATATAAGCTGCTGTTGGCGATGTTGCTGCTTTCAGCTCATTAGGGTCTGCTAAACCCATGTATATACTGCTTGCATTGTATATATTTGCTTGTTGAAAACTATATAACGTACCTACTCTTAAATATGAATTATTAAATACTTTACTTAATTTCTTAATACTCAGTGTTATTTCAGACCTCAATCTTGCCGGCGGAGTAAATGGCAAATATCTTGTTGAATCGGGTACATTTAATAAATGTGCATCAACGGTACTGAATGCTGTGTACCAATCGAACCATTTTAAACCCGCAGGATGAATATCTAACACTGCTTCGCAACCCATGAGTACGGCATTTGCCTGCGAATATTTAAACACAGGTGCATCCGGAAAACCCGGATTACTGCTGTTTAATGAATCTTGACCTTTTGTTGAATCTGTAGAACTTAATAATTGTTTAGAATATATAAAATTATTTATGCTATTATAAAATATGCTTAGTTCGGCAGAAAAATCTTTTGTTTTTATTCCGGGTGTAAAATCAAATTCTATACTTTGTTCCGGTTTCAAAGTAGGTTCGCCAATTTCATATACAACCGTACCGTCATGAATACCATTAGAGCCCGATTCTGCAACATTAGGAGCCCTAAAGCCCCTTGCCATGTTTGCTTTAATATAAATATTGTCATTAACATGATATACAGCACCTAAACTACCCGATATTCCAGTAAAATCAGAATTATAAGCCGTAAATTGATGTATTGCGTTAGGGTTATTTGATGCAAGTTGATTTCCATTAGAATCAACATAATCATCATGTCCTTTAAATTTACGAATATCATATCTAATGCCACCGCTAATGTTCCATTTACCTATTTTTTTATTTGCTATCGCAAAGGCACCTAAATCAAATAGGTCATATTCAGGTATTAATAAAAGTGTTCCTTTGTTTTTAGAATTTTGATACATACCGTTTATACCTGCACTATAATCAAAATCATTTTTTGTACCCGAAACATAATGAAAGTCATAATTATACGAATTTAAAAAATACCAAATATTGGAAATATCCGGAATTGAGGGGTCATTGTTTTCTTGACGGCTATTTTGTTGCCATGCTAATCGTGCTATTATTCTGCCTTCACCCATAGAAAAGCTATTATCCCACACTAATTTCTGATGCTTTACATCTTGATGAATTAAAAAAGGTGTATAAGATTTTAATTCACTTGCTGTAGCAGTAGTATATATGGGCATACCCAAACTGTCAACCCCTGTTTGCCTTTGTTGCGCTCCCGTGCTGTCTCTTACTCCTTCTACAATTCCTGTTTTTAATTCAAAATAACTATAATGTAATTGTGAGAAACCCCACTTTTTATGTATTCCTATTGTTGCATCACCGTTAATATTGCTGAACTGTGAATTGAGTACATAACCGTCATTTTTATTTTGATAGGCATGTGCCATTGAATTATCAAACCTTCCGCTAAAATTGATACCATTCTTTGTACCGGCAATGTGTGCCGCTGCATTATTCAAACCATTATTTGTTTGATAATTCAGTAAAATATCTCCTTTAAATTCCCCTTCCGGTAATGTTTTTTCAGGCAAAAAATTAATAACCCCGGACAAAGCATCGGAACCATAAATTAAAGAAGCCGGCCCTTTTAGTATCTCTACCCTATCTACCGAATTTGGGTCTATTTCAATACCAAATTCATCTCCCCATTGCTGCCCTTCTTGCCTTACACCGTCATTAACGGTAACAACCCTATTATATCCTAATCCTCTAATTACTGGCTTAGATATACTTTGCCCATCTGTAATACCCGATACTCCCGGTATTTTGGATATGGCATCTATAATATTTGTAGATGCATTTTGTAATAAATAACTATTGGGCACACTGGTTATAGATTGTGGTAAATTATCCATATCAATAGCCATAGAACTACCGGTAACTACCACCTCATTTTCTTCATATTCTGCTACATTCAGCGAAAAATCGGTTGTTGTAGTACCTTTTATTTTTACAGGTAATGCTTTTGCTTGATAACCCAAATAATGAACATCTACTGCATAAGTACCCTCCGGTAAGTTTTTGATAGAATAGTTTCCATTAGAATCACTTGATGCCCCCGTTTTTAAATCTTCAATATATATAATTGCACCTTTTATTGGTGTGTTAGTTGTTTTATTTACTATTCTGCCTGTAAGTTGATTTTGTGCAAAAATAGAATTGGAGAACAAGGAAAATATAATAAATAACGCAATGTTTTTTAAATACATATAAATATTTTTTTTTAAAATTAAATAAATCACCATTGGTAATGGCATTAGAATTAATAAAAATAATAACAACTACAATTTAACATTATTCAAATTCAAGGAAAATTATGTAATTATCATACAGAATATTCAAGTATGCTACATAACCATTTGAATTCCAATATTTTGGAAATGAATAAATTTAAAAATTCTTTAAGAGTATCAGGATATGTAATCAGGGGGTGGAGAGCTGACTTTTGCAAATACAATAGGGAAAAACTGGAATTTTAAAGTAGAAAAAGTTGGAATTTTAGTACTAGCAAAAAAAGATTTTAAATAATATATTTCATTAATATCCTTATTTTCATCAGGTATTATTTTGTGTGTTTCAATTCTACTATTACTTTCTTTGCCATTATTTACATATTCATTATCACTAATGCCAAATACAATTTTAGTAATCTCTTCTTCTTGGTTATCATGAAATACAATCGCAGTTACACTGTCTCCAATTAACAGATAACTCTCAATATCATATAAATTATTATTATACCAAAGTTCCTTATATTCTTTATTAGTTATAAAATCTGATTTAGAAATAGTAATTTTTTCTAACTTTTCATTTTTATTTATTTGTTCTTCAGCTTTATATTTAAACCCAATTTGTGCAATATTGAAAACAAAATAATTACACATACTGATTATCATACCGATAATCAGTAGTATAGAACCTATTAAGTGTAATTGTTTTTTCAAAAATAAAATTAATACAAGCAAAGGTATAAAATTAAATAAGAAAAGAGTAGTCAGATAATATTTAATAATATTAATAAAATAAGAGTGTGTATGCTAATATAAATAAATAAAGAACGCCTATTAAACTATACAGTTTCTATATATTATTTACACTATTTTTGGCAAAATTCTTGAATGAATATCGAACTCAATTATCAAGGTTTAAAAAATGAATTAAGCCCATTTAATAATTGTCCTTTAGCTACTCTTTTTAAAAACTGCTTTTCTAAAACAAAGACAGAAACCAGTGATTATAATTTAGTTATTTGCAAAGATTTACAATCCATAAAAAACGATATATCAGCAATAAATGAGAACCAAAACCTTGAAATAAGCTATGATTATTTAAACGGGTTAGAGAAATCGCTACCTGATGTTCAGTTTCACTATGTTGTAATATACAAACAAAATATACCTATTCTATTTACTTATTTTCAATTATATTCATTAAACAATTCTCATTTAAACATTGAAAACGCTAAGCATGTATCAAAAAAAATAGTACAATTCTATTTAAAAATAAAAAAGACAAAAGTACTTATTCTTGGTAATGCACTAAGAAATGAAACTTGTTCTGTGTTATATAACAACACGCATCTTAGTATAAACGAAATAGCGCCTACAATTATTATTATAGCCGACAGACTTGCTGAAGAAATTAACCCGACAATTATTGTTATTAAAGATTTGGTTGGCTTACCCCCTATTCCTAAAACCGATTATATTAATAATGGCTATCAATTTATTTGGGATGACAACGTAATGGAAATGCCCATTGATAATAATTGGAATACACTGAATGATTATTTACAGGTACTTAGTAGAAAATATAAAACAAGGGCAAACAAAACCTTAGCTGCAGCAAAAAATTTATCATTTGTAACGCTAACAAATAAAGAAATTGCAGAAAATAAAAATCAATTAAATAATTTATTTCATCAGGTTTTACAAAAACAATCCTTTTGCCTTACAAAACCGGGAGAAGATTTTTTTACTGATTTAAGCAATGTTTATAAAGAATCATTTCATATAAATTGTTTCTACCTTGGTACTGAAATGATTGCTTTCTACAGTGTAATAACTACATTAGATGCTTATGAAATTTATTATATCGGATTTAAATATGAGCTAAATACTGAATATCAACTTTATTTCAATATTCTTTTATCCGGTTTAAATCAAGCAATTATACAAAAAAAGAAGGTATTAAAACTGGGCAGAACCTCTTTTGATGCTAAGGCAAGTTTAGGTGCAAAACCAAAAAAATTAGATTTTATAATAAAACTACCTAACATACCTGATTTTGTAATAAATTGGTTTTTAAAATATTTTTCATCTATTGAGGATTCTCGTTGGAAACAGAGAAACCCATTAAAAACCGGTGAATCTGAAAATAATTAAAAAGTACTATAAAAACATATAAATGATAAATACGGTAATATTTGATATGGATGGTTTGCTATTAGATACCGAACCATTATGGAGCGAGAGTATGTTGAGAATTGTAGATAAGTACAAAATACCTATCACTCATAAACAATTTAAAGAAACTACCGGTTTACGTATTTTTGAAGTAACAGACTACTGGGCAATAAAATACCCTTGGCAGGGAATTACAGCTCGCGGTGTTGCTGATGAAATTCTTGATGATATTATTGCAAATTCTAAACTTAAAGGTACTATTTTACATGGCGTTGAGGATACATTGAAATTATTACAACAAAATAATTATAAAATAGGTTTAGCGTCATCATCACCAACAAACATGATTGATACACTTATAGACCATTTTAATTTAAAAAAGTACTTCAATTGTGTTACCTCTGCCGATGTTGTTGAATATGGGAAGCCCCACCCTGCTGTTTTTATTCATTGTGCACAATCGTTGGGTGCAACTGCCATGCAATGTATGGTTTTTGAAGATTCTATAAATGGTATGATAGCAGCTAAAGCAGCAAGAATGAAAGTAATTGTTATACCGGATAGCTTGCATTTTGATGACCCACGTTTTTCGCTTGCTGACAGGAGGCTGAAAACTATGGCAGATTTCAATTTAGATATGTTAGATTGAAAAAATTATTTATAAAAAAGATAATCCCATTTGTATCAAACCAATTGCAAAGCCCAATACACAACCTATAATTTCTAAAAATTTAAACTCTTTTTTTAAGACTCCTTCTAATATTTCTTCAAGTTTTTTAGATGAAAAATTAGCAACTTTATCTGTTACCATTTTTTCTATATCAATTCTATTTCTAAGTGAATCAGTATATTGATTAATTATTTCAGGTAATAATAAACCTATCTCCTCAAGCATACCTTCTTTAATCTTGTTTAAGGTAGCTTCATTTACAAACATTGCAATTATTGGTAATTTCTCTTTTAATTTTACATGAAGAAAATTATCCAAATGTTTTTCAATCGTAGGATTCAGATTTTTTAATTGGTCTTTATCTTGAAGCATTACAGCAATTTCATCAAAATGTATTAGTTCGTTGGCAACCATACTACCCAGTTTAGATGCAATCTGTTTTTGTCTTTTAGGGAAAATGCCTTGTATAACTATACCTAAAATATGAATAGGCTCACGTGGGTGAAACAACATATAGATTGCTATCCAAGTTGTAAACCAACCTGTAAATGCAGCTATAAAGGGTTGTAACCAAAATAAAATAATATTTGTAGTTATATGCATTTCTAATTTGTTAGTTTGCAAAGGTAAACTACATTTAGGTTTAAATGTTCCTAAAATTAACATATACATTAATTTCCTTTAATATATATTGAATATTTTTTCTAAAAACATATTCAATAACATTTTTCTTTATTAATTTTGCAAGAATAAATTGCAAATAATCACATCTAATTTATTCTAAAATAAAAATTAAAAAATTTTATGCCATCATTTGATATAGCAAGTAAAGTAGAATTACAAACTTTAGACAATACAGTAAATATTGTAAAAAAAGAAATTGACAATCGTTACGATTTTAAAGGCACACATGTTTCTTTTGAGTTGAATAAAAAAGAGATGACAATAGCCGTTGAAGTTGAAAGTGATATGAAACTAAAACAAGTAGAAGATGTTTTGATTGCTAAGGCAATAAAACAAGGTTTAGAACCCAAATGTTTCGATTTATCAAAAGAAGCAAATCCGAACGGTAAATATTTACGCAAAACAATTACCATAAAAAATGGTGTAGATAAAGAAAATGCAAAAAAAATAGTGAAGCTGATTAAAGAAAGTGGTTTAAAGGTTCAAGCTGCTATTATGGATGATATTATTAGAGTAACTGGTAAAAAAATTGATGACCTACAAGATGTTATTCAATTTTGCAGGAGTGCAGACATTGAAATTCCGCTTCAATATATAAATATGAAAGCATAATAATTTTACAATCATCTTTATGAAATTAATACAAAAGCCAAAATATTAATATATAATATATTAATATTTTGGCTTTTTATATTAAATTTATCAATAATTACAATTTCCACTATTTCAACAAAACAGGAGGCGTCATTACATGCCCACATTTTTTGCAAGTTCTTTTTACTTCATCTGCATAAAAATTGGCCATTACAGGTGGTAACTGAGTAACAATATCAGATACGTTCATAAACTCCTCGTGTAGTTTAGCATCGCATTGTTCACAAAACCACATAAAGGCATCCATTTCCTTAGCATCTCTAATTTTTTCTATTACAAGCCCTATTGTATTTGGCCCTCGTTGTGGTGAGTGTGGTGTTCTACCCGGCAATAAAAACATATCGCCTTCTTTTATTGCAATATCTACTATTTTACCTTCCTCTTGTATTCTTACAACTACATCCCCTTCCAATTGATAAAACAGTTCCTCGCTTTCATTATAATGAAAGTCTTTACGACTATTGGGTCCACCAACAATCATTACAATAAAATCACCTGCATTTTTATAAATTGTCTGATTTCCAACCGGTGGTTTCAATAAATGGCGGTTATCATCAATCCATTGCTTTAAATTAAAAGGACGTTGTACTGGCATAAATATTTTTTTTTAAGTTTATTTAAATACTTTCATTTTTACAGTTTCTATACGTGTATCCGTAACCAATAAAATATCAAATTCATAATCTTCAATAAGTATTTGTTCTTTTATTTTAGGTATTTTCTCGTGTTCAGTAATTATATAACCCGATAAGGTCTCCGATTTATCAGTAGGAAACGAAAACCCATATTTTTCATTTAAATAATCTAATTCCAACCTGCCCGAAAATAAATACTCATTTTCTGCAATTTGTTTTTCTACATGTTCTTCAACATCATATTCATCATTAATATCACCAAAAATTTCTTCCAATACATCTTCCATTGTTACAATACCCGCAGTACCACCAAATTCATCAATAACCCATGCAATACTTTTACGCTCTTTGGTAAATCTATTCATTAAATCTACGGCACTCATAGCTTCAGGTACAGGTGTAATATTATGTATTATATCGCGTACACTTTGTGGTCTTCTATTTAAATCTAAATGATGTACATACCCAATTATATTATCTATTGTATCATCATATACAATTATTTTAGATAATTTTGTATCAATAAATTTTTTCACTACATCTGTAATCGGGATGGTTACATCTACGGCTTCAATCTCATTTCTGGGTATCATGCATTTTCGCACCTTTACGTTTACTAAATACAATGCATTCTCAAACAATGATGCATTTACTTCATTGTTTTCATTTTCATGTCCGTGTTTACTTTGTTTTACAAATAATTCTAAATCTACTCTATTAAATACTTGTTTATTATCCTTAATATTAATATTGAATAGATATTTTAATATAAATTCTGAAATGGATACAAATACCTTTGCAATAGGATAAAATACATAATACATTACCAACATGGGCAAACTAAATAGTGGTAATACAAAATCTGCTTTTGCTCTAAAGATAGCTTTTGGCAAAAATTCAGCAAAAATCAAAATGATTAAAGTTGCAAGTATGGTATCTAATATTAACTTTGGGTATTCAGAAAAGTATTGACTAATGCTATATTGTTTTAATAACATAGCGGTACACAAAGAAACAAGATAACCGTAAATAACAACAAATACATTTACACCTACCAAACTTGTACCAACAAATTCGGCAGGATTTTCCATAAAACGTGCTAAAATCTTACCTGAATTTTTACCTTGTTTTTTACGTAACTCAATATTTAATTTATTTGCAGAAATAAAAGCAATTTCTGTTCCGGCAAAGAAACCAATTAGTAAAATACAAATTAAAATATAAGTAAGTATTTTTGGTAATGATATAAGTAAAATTATAAAATACATATTATCAAAGATAACAAAAACTAAATTAAATCAATGTTTTATTACAGCATTATTTTTTTGTGAACCCTTATTTGTTTGCGGTACTGCAGAATTTAGTATAGCTATTGAAGTCTGCATACCCATTCTTGCATCATTATAATCGGGTTTAAGTTTTAAACATACTTGCCAAGCAGCAATTGCTTCCTTATATTCTTTTATAGAAAAATAAGCACCACCCAAATTATACCAAAGCCCCGGAACAGTAGAATCTACTGAAATTCCCTTTTTAAATTCAGCAATAGCTTCTGCATATTTACCGTATTTACCATAACTATTCCATCCGTTTTTCATGTAATAATCTGCAAATAATGGGTATATGTCTTTTAAAGAAGGATAATTGGGATATAAATGCTTTACAGAATCTAAATTTTCCTTTGCTTTATCTATATCACCTAATTTAAAGTAAGCAATACCTCTGTTTAAAAAACCGGCTACAAACGTATTTTTATGTAATATAATTGCTTTATCTAACATTCCGATTGCTCTGTGCAATAATTGATTCTTTTTTACAGAATCTGTCTTTTCTAAGTCTGACATACTAATTAATGTTGCAGCAACATTTGCATTTACTAAAATACTATTAGGTACTACATTTATATCTTGCATAAACAATGTACCGTCACTTTTCCAATCAGCATTTCTGGGTATTGTTTTAAAACCGCATAATACTACCAATACAAGCAAACACCCAATCACCATGTTATTTTTTAAATCGATACTTGCAATTTTCTCTATACCAATAACCAAAAAATAAGCAACAGCAATTACAAATCCAACAGAAGAATGATAAATAAGTCGTTCGCCCATTGTTGCACCAATATCAAAAATTATATTACATACCAATAATAAATGTAATAAATAAAATGCAATTGCAAAACATAAAGGATTTTTTTTAATAAATAAATAGACCATTAAGAACAATAATGCAATATGTATTAGCATAGATAGTAATACAAGAGGGTTTGAAAAATCTTTAAAAGGAATTACATTATATGAATAATCGGCAGATAATGGATGAGGAAAAACAAGTAATTTTAAATAGCTGAGTGATGTTGCAATTTCAGTTGGTAGTTTTTGCCCTTTTTCTGCATATAAATAGGGGTTATTAAGAACTTCTTGTTCCGAGTTTTTTAATGTTTCATTTTGAGTAGGGTTTGCAGCCAAATCTTCTTCTTTTGCCTTATTATGTATAAACATATATGCAACAAAAATTAAAGTGAAAGGCAGTATTTTTACAAAAAAATTCATCTTATTATTTTTTGCACTTACAATCAGCCACCAAACAAACAAGAGAATTATAAAAACGAATATCATTAAAGGATTTTTCAGAACTGTATTTGATGTATTCTCTCTAATATTTAATGGTACAACTGCATTATATCTCATATATATATATAATGATGTAACCAATATATATGGAATAATTTTTAAAATACAATTTGCAATCGTTCCCTTATTATAAATAAATAGTGCTACCGGTAATAAAATAAGGAGAGTAATTGCATATTCTTTTGACAAAAATGCCAGAAAAAAACTACTTAAAGCCAATAATTGCCACCACCAGTTCTTTCTATTTTCTTCAAATTTAAATGCACAAATAAAAGTAAGGCACATAAAAAGTAAAGACATTATTTCATCTCGGCTTTTTACATTAGCAACTACTTCGGTATGTATGGGGTGTATTGTAAATAAAACAGCAGCAACAAATGCCATTAGCGGACTTTCTTTAAAAACAATATACCTTAAAAAGTATAATAAAGCAACCACAGAAATCATATACCATAAAACATTAAATAAATGTCGTATATGCATTTGTGTTACCAATTTATCCTCATCTGGCCCACGCACACCATAAGTTGTAGTTTTACGTAATACACTATCCACTTTTTCTTGAGGTACTGCACCAAAAAATTGCTGTTCTATTGCAAAAGTAACAATAGAAAGTGGTCTATATCGCCCGCCAGATAGCTGATTAACCGTATTTAATTGTCTATAATAACTGGCATAAGCATCTTTTGTAAATATAGAATCAATACCATCAAAGCCTTCTTGCACGTATTCATTCTTTACAATAACAATGCCATCATCGTGTGCATATTCATTATTGTAAGTATTAATATAAAATATAAAAGCTAAAAGGGAAACTATTAAAGCTTGTAATTCAAAACTATTAAGAGACCATTTCTTATAGCTTCTTATAGGTTGTATATGAATATCCTTTAATTCTACTTTTTTAATACTTTCGGGCAATGGTTTTGCCTTATTTTGCTTAGCCATATTATAAATAAAACACCCAAATATACCTATTGTGTATTAATTTATTACATAAGCATCAATTATTTTTAGGAATATAATTTTATAAATATTTTTTACTATGTTAAAATAGGAAAAACAAAAAGTAAAGTCCAATTTAATACAAATGGAATTGTAGCTTTTTGTTATATTATATTGTAGATTAAGTAATACTCTTAAAAACAGTATATCTTAATGTCATTTCGGCTGCTAAACAAATAATAGCAAATATTGCAAATGGAAAAAATAATTCAGCATATCTTTTATAAGAACTTACTTCTACACTTGTTTTTTCTAATTTATCAATGTCTTCATATATATTAGCTAACGATTTATTATTTGTTGCTCTAAAATATTTGCCACCTGTTTGTCCAGCAATTTGTCTTAATAAAGGTTCATCAATTTCTACAGGCATCATTTGTTTTTGTACACCCATTGGCGTTTGCACAGGTATTACAGCTTGTCCGTTTGTACCAATACCTATTGTATAACACCGCACTTTAAATGCTTTTGCAATTTCTAATGCTGTATTTGGGTCTATCAAACCTGTGTTATTTACGCCATCGGTCATTAAAATTATTACTTTGCTTTTTCCTTTCGCATTCCGTAATCTATCTACACAAGTTGCCAAGCCCATACCTATAGATGTACCATCAACAATCATCCCTGTTTTTATCTGTGATATTTGCTCTTTAAGTACATTATGGTCTATTGTAATAGGACACATAGTAAAACTTTCGCCGGCAAAAATTACTAACCCTATACGGTCGCTTGGTCTTTGGTCAACAAATTTTAAAGCTTCAATTTTTGCAGCTTCAGTTCTGTTAGGTTTAAAATCTTCAGCTAGCATACTACCTGATACGTCAATACCTAATACAATATCTATACCGTTAGAATCTATATTCTCTTGTGTATTGCTTGTTTGTGGTCTGGCAAGTGCAATAATTAAAGCAACCAAACCCAAAATTCGTAACACAAACAATATGGGTCTGTATTGTGCTTTGCCATTTGTTTTAAACGTTGCAATGCCACCAATGGTCGTTAAACGCATGGCGGGATTATCCCGCTTTTTCTTTTCTATTTGCCACCAAATAATTACCGGTATCAGCAGTAATAATAGAAAATAAAGTGGGTGCGCAAACGATAAGTGTTGTAAATCTAAGTATGCTTTCATATTTGCTTTTCGATTGGCGTTTGTATGATTATTGGTTTGGAGGTATGTACAAATTTAGTCGCATTTTCCATAGCAGCTACATGTTCTTCGGGTAACGGCT
>CAIYTT010000230.1 GCA_903929195.1 uncultured Bacteroidota bacterium | reverse complement strand
CGGCATACGAGATCGAGTAATGTGACTGGAGTTCAGACTGTGCTCTTCCGATCTTTACTTTATAAATCATTGATTTAAATCATACTTATTATTGATTAGCATCAGTTTTTTTATTTTTAGATGTACATACATTTGTATAAGAACTTAAAAAACAATATAAATGAAAAATCTAACAACAAAAGTTTTAGCCATAACCGTGCTAGTAATTGCATTTCAATCCTCTTTTGCACAGTCAAAAGTAAAATGGACAGCACCATCATCTGCAAGCAGTGTTAAAAATCCGCTTGCGGGAAATACATCCATTTTAAAAGATGCAAAAGTATTATACCAATCTACATGTGCACCGTGCCATGGCGAGAAAGGAAAAGGAAACGGCCCTGCAGCAGCGTCATTAAATCCAAAACCTGCCGACCACTCATCAGCAGCAGTGCAAGGACAAACAGATGGAGAATTGTTCTGGAAAATGTCTGAAGGTAGAAACCCTATGCCTGCTTACAAAGCAATACTTAAAGACGAACAAAGGTGGATGCTTGTAAACTACCTGCGTACATTAAAGAAATAATATTTATTATCGTTTTTTATACAAGCAAAATATTTTTCATACATTAAAACAAATAAATATGAAAACATTTAAAACAAGTTTAAAATTTATTGCATTTTCCTTTTTGTGTTTTACAGGCATAACTAATACTTTTGCACAAGATACTTTAGGTAACAATGCATCAAACCCTGTTGGTAATCTTACCAATAGAACGGAATCTAAAGTTGGCGAAAGCCATTTTATGATTGTAGGTTTAACAACATTTGGATTCGTACAGCAGGTAACAACCAATACTTATGGCGGAATAAAAACCAAAGACAATACAAATAGCATAACAGATGCCGACCGTTTTGAATTTAGCCCAATGTTTTTATGGAGACATGGTGATAATATGCTATTAGAATTTGAGCCATCTTTTGATGGTACGAGTTTAGGAGTTAATTGGGCCGATGTATCCTATTTCATAGCTCCCGGTTTAATAGCGAGGGGAGGTTATTTGGTATTACCATTTGGCATTTATAATAAAAGATTAGCTGCAGGTTGGATAAATAAATTGGCATCAGACCCTATTGGAATGGATTTACCGGGAAGTGATTTTGGAGTAGAATTAGAAGGTGGCTTACCATTAGGTAGTATGAAATGGAGCTACGATGTAGCCCTTTCAAATGGATTTCAATTAAACCATGACGGTACAATACAAGGAGTAGGAGCAACAGCAATACAAAATGGTAAAACAGTAAGTGGTAGAGTTGCTTTACTACCGTTATGTAATTCGAGTTTAGAAATAGGTCTTTCCGGACTTTATGGAAGTTTAGCAACACCGGTTGGGGCAATTGATAGTTTCAAAAACCCATTAGTTTCGATGTATGCAGTTGATTTGGATTTGATAAAATATGTTGGGCCCTTGCAATTTAACATTAAAGGGCAATACAATATATCTTCAATAAGTAAACAAAACTATTTAGATACGGGAATGAATTACTATAATTTTACAAATACAACTAATGCTGGCTTTGGACAACTATCTATAAGACCGGCACTATCAAATAATAAATATTTAAAAAACTTGGAATTTGCTTATAGATATGTTACATATACATCACCAAGTGGTTCTACTTGGGGACAAAATTATACCGAATCAGATTTTGGAATTGATTATTGGCTTAGCTGGCGAACAGTAGTGAAATGTACTTATGAAAATGTAAACTTTAATAATACATCTGCAGCATTTTCAAGTTCTCTACCTTTAGGTACTTCAACAATTAATAGATTTATAATTCAATTTTCAACCGAATTTTAAAAAACAAATTTTATGAAAAAATATAGCATAAATAAGAAAATAACAATAATTACAATTTGTGTAATTGCTTTTTCAGGCTTGTTTTTATTCAGTTGCAAAGAAAGTCAGAAAGTAGCAGCCAAAGGTGGCACACAATTATGGGCAGAAAACTGCCAAAGATGTCATAATACACCATCACCAAATACTTTTTCGGATGAGGACTGGAAAACAGTTGGTATGCACATGCAAACCAGAGCCTTATTAACTAATACTGAAAGAGATAAAATAGTTGAGTTTTTGCAAAATATAAACCACTAATAGGTTACGAATTCAATATTTAAATAATCCGTCTCTTCAATTTGAGACGGATTATTTTTTTGTAGTATTCTTTCAAAGTATCATATATCACAATTAAATTATTTTTATTTAATAAACGCTAAACAACATATACATAACATAATAAACGATACTTATGTTCTATTATTATAAAATATAAAATTAAATTTGCAAAAATATCACATTGTGTTTAAGCCAATGCTTGACAAATATTTATTGCAGTTGCATATGTATAAAGATTTTAGTATTATAGAAAAGAGATTAAAAGTTCTGGCAGATTCAAATAATTTAATTTCAGTTTTAACCGCGGACGGTATTAGAAAATACGTCAATAAAACATTCTGCGATTATTTTGAAAAAAGAGAAGATGAATTAATTGGTAGTTCTTTATTTTATGGGTATAGTGAAAATCAAAGAGAAATTATTGAAAATAAATTATTAAAATTAAATACTCAAAACGAACCGGTAACTGTTATTCTAAACATAGGAAATAATAATGCCAAAATTATAGAATGGACAATAACAGGTATTTGCGATGATAATAAAAATCTTATAGAATTAGTTGCTATAGGAAAAGACATTAGTGAATTAAATATTATCAAGACTCAAAAAGAAGAAATAAATGCTTTACTCAATGCGTATGTTGAAGCAATAGATTCAAATATTATATGTAGTATAACTGATAAAAAAGGTGTAATTACCTATGCCAATAAAAAGTTTTGTGAAGTATCTAAATATAATTTAAATGAATTGGTAGGCAATACACATAATGTTATTAATTCCGGTTTTCATTCTAAAGATTTTTTCACAAACATGTGGAAAAGTATTAGTAATGGTAAAGTTTGGGAAGGTGAGATTAAAAACAAAGCAAAAGACGGTAATTATTATTGGGTAGAAACCGTAATTATTCCAATAAAAGATTCGAATTCAAAAATAAATAAATTTCTTTCATTACGAATTTTGAAAACACAAATTAAAGAAATGGAAGAAGAGATATTACGACTTCTAAAGTCGCACGAGGATATGTTATTTATGATTTCTCATGAAGTTAGAAGACCAATAACTTCAATTATGGGCGTTTTAAACATATTTAATGAAAAAGAATTTGAAGATACGGAAAGTAAATTAATGTTAAATTATTTAATGGAATCAATTCAAGAATTAGACTATTACTCAAGAAAAATGACGAAATATATTTATGAACACAAAAATGAAAATAAATTTTTTTCTAACATAATAGCTTAGAATATAAAATTTATTATAATTTCTAGATGATATATTTTTATACACTCTTATTTATTGAGATTTTTAGGTGTAATTTTGTTTTTTATTTTAAATAATTTTTATGGGCTTTATCGTATTTGGAATATTAGTTTTTATTGCAGGTGTTTTAATACCAAAATTTAATCAACGCTTGCAGTTTGTAAGTAACCCGGTAAAAGGTGTTGCTTTATTACTTGTTGTAATAGGCCTTTTATTTGCATCTGTAGTACAAATTGGTGCCGGGAGAGTTGGTATAAAAGTATTATACGGACAGGTACAACCGGATATACTTACAAGTGGTCTGCACCTTATAAATCCGTTGCTTGATGTTACTGAAGTAGATACTCGTACTCAAAACTATACTATGAGTGGTGTACATAACGAAGGCGATGTGAAAGGAGATGATGCCATTAGGGTACTTAGTGCCGATGGGCTTGAAGTTACAATAGACCTTACCGTACTTTATAGATTAATACCTAACGATGCGCCTAACTTATATAAAGAAACAGGATTAGATTATAAAGATAAAATTGTAAGACCAATTGCACGCACTAAGATAAGAGATAATGCTGTTTACTACGATGCTGTATCTTTATTCTCATCCAGACGAGACGAATTTCAAGCAAGAATATATAAATCTATAGAAGAAGAATTTAAAAAACGCGGCTTGCTATTAGAAAACCTTTTGGTTAGAAATATTACCTTACCTACTTCAGTTAAGAATGCAATTGAAACAAAAATAAATGCAGAACAAGAAGCTCAAAAAATGCAATTCGTATTGCAAAAAGAAAGACAAGAAGCAGATAGAAAACGAGTTGAAGCACAAGGTATTGCAGATTATCAACGAATAATAAGCGAAAGTCTTACCGATAAACAGTTGCAATACGAACAAATAAAGACAATGAAAGAACTTGCCGCTTCTCAAAATGCAAAAATTATTATTATGGGTAAAGGCAGTACACCAATGATATTAGACGCCAAATAATTAGAAATAAACAACATACACATATAATATTTTTTACGTGAAATTGTTTTTGCAACTTTTAACAACTACCCTATTTCTTAGTACAGTAACATTTGCACAGAATAAACTTGATAGCATTTTAGTAATACCTATTAAAATGCAACTACCCGAAAATGCAAAAAAAATTGGTTCCATAAAAGTTGGCAATAACTCTACGGCAGCACATTGTGATTATGAAGCTGTTCTGCAAAATGCAAAAATGGAGGCAATGGCATTAGGTGGTAATTTGATAAAAATAACACATTTAATACCCCCGGTTTTTATTAGTAAATGTTACAAAATAGAAGCTGATGTTTATTATTCCAAAAGTTTAGATTCCTTTATTGCAAAGAGAGAAGCAAAGAAAAATGAAAAAATAGAGCCTATAAACTCTTCGACAGCAATTTTATATTTATATAGATTAAAAGACACGATTGCATTTGGTATCGGTTATTCCATACATTTAAATAATGATTCTGTAATTGCACAAGTAAGAAGTAAATCATTTGATTCTGTACTATTATACACACCCGGATTAAACAAAATTTGGGCAAAAACAGAAAATAAAGTTACTCTGAATATAAATACAAAACCCGGAGAGAAATATTATGTAAGATGCGGACTAATAAAAGGCGAGATACGAATGCTACCTGTTTTGGAATTAGTTGATGAAAAAACAGGGGCTATGGAACTATCGCAATTAAAGGGATTAAAAAAAGATATGGATATAAGGTATCTCAATCAAATACATTAATTGTTATTAAACTGAAAATTAATTTACTGATACACAAAAATATTTTACCTTGTGAGCTATGAATAAAACGAAAATAATATCTATTTTAAAAAAAATATTAATTGTCCTATTTATCGGTTTAGTGGTGATACAAGTATTTCACCCTGTTGAAAATAAAAATATAGAAATTACCGCTTCAGACATTACAAAAATATATGAATTACCTGATAGCATTCATCAAATATTGTCTAAAGCATGTTACGATTGCCATAGTAATAATACAAAATACCCTTGGTATAATAGAGTACAACCCGTAGCTTGGTGGCTTAACGACCATATAAATGAAGGAAAGAGACATGTTAATTTTTCGGAATTCGGGAAGAATACAAATTTAAAGCAAGCCAAAAAGCTTAGAAAATGTGCTAAAGAAATTGAAGAAGGAGGTATGCCACTTGATAGTTATTTATGGATACACAAAGAAGCAGACCTTACTAAAGAAGAAAAACAGTATTTAATAACTTGGCTTAATAATACAGCACTACAAATTGATGCCAAAAACAATAGTAATGTAAAATAACATCATATTATTTACATAACAATGTTTCATCTATTCAAAACTAGATTGCCATATATGTTGGATATTTGTTTAATACTTCAACCTCCAATCAATAATACAAATTAATTTAATAAATATTATATACATG
>CAIYTT010000229.1 GCA_903929195.1 uncultured Bacteroidota bacterium | reverse complement strand
TATTAAATTAAGATGAAAAATATAATTTCGCTTAAAATTTAATTACTTAAAAGATGAAAAAAAATAATTTAGTAGTATGTGTTGCTATTATAAGTGCTACCTTGTTGCATAGTTGTGCAAATGGTACTAAAGATGCAAAAGATACGAATTCGAAAAATGATTCTACAAAAATTGAAACAGCTAAGGCAGAATCATCAAAAGACGTTGCTCAGCTTTTTTTAACTGCCGTTACGCATGTTGATTTAGAAACTGCAAAAGCCTATTCGACAGATTCTACAAGGGCATCTTTCGAGAAAATTTCTGTAATGTTGAATGCACTTACACCTGACGAAAGAAAGGAATTTGATGAAAAGAAAAAAGCAAGCGAAAAATTAACTATCACCATAAAAGATGTAAAAGAAATAGCTGATAAAGCAATCATATCTTTTACAACTTCCGAATCGCCAGAGAAAGTAAATACTCTTAACATGGTAAAAATAAACGGGAAATGGTTAGCAGATTTTGACATTATGAAAATGTAATAATCTATAGATTTAAACAAATGCATAAATAACAAAAAGAGTATTATTTATGCATTTGTTTTTTAAATATACCTATAACTACGCCCATTTCCTGCCTGCTGCTATCATTTTTAGGGCTGCAATTGCTGCTTCTTCGCCTTTATGCCCATGAATACCTCCGAGTCTTTCCCATGCCTGTTCTTCGGTATCAAGTGTTAACACACCAAAAATGACAGGAATTGGCAAAGACATATTTAATTGCAATACGCCTTCTGTTACTGCCTTACACACATAATCAAAATGGGGTGTTCCGCCTCTTATTACTGCCCCGAATACTATAATTGCATCCGGTTTATTTTCTTTCGTCTCAAAATGTTTCCAAATCATTCTACATGCAAACGGTATTTCCACACTACCGGGAACAGTAACTTTAGCTATAATATCGCAATTAAATTTGTGCAATATACTTTCGCAACCATTTACTAATTCTCTTATTATTGTATCGTTCCATTCAGTTTGTATTATTGCAACTTTAGATAAATCTAATTTTTCTAAATTATTAGTATCCATCAACCCGATACTGTTTTTAGCTTGTGCCATCTATTTGAGATATTTTTTTTAAATATAAAAATTATCCCATACTTTTAGGTATGGGATATAATATACAATATACTTATTTTGCATTAAATTATTCAATAACGCCTAATCTTGCTAAATCTTTATCAATTTCACGAGCCTGCATACTTCTTGGGTATTCATCGCGAATAGATTTAAAAGCATCTATGGCATTTTTTGTATCTTTATTATCTGCATAAGCCAAACCTAATTGGTATAAGTAAATAGGTGTTAATAATTGGTCTTCTTTGTTTGCTGTCGCTTTTTTGAAGTATTCTATTGCTTTAGCTTTATTACCTTTTTCCATATAAGCCTCACCTAATAAACCAAAAGACTGATAAGCAAGCAATGTACCTGCACCGTCAAAACTTTGTAAAGCCTTAATAGCTTTATCCATATCACCCATTTTTAAATAGGTTATGCCGGTATAAAAATTAGCTAAGTTGCCGGCAGGTGTACCACTGAATTTTTTTGCAATATCCGTAAATCCTTGACGCTTTTTATTACTTGCATCCACGAAACCGCTCATTGCCATATTTAAAGAATCTGCCTGAAAAGCCATTTGCGGATATGAAATAGCATTAGCTGCCTTTGTCTCATTAGGTTCTTTATACATTTTTTGATAACCAAAATATCCTATAACAACAACTAACACAACACTTACACTTGTAATTAATATGTTTTGATATTTTTCGTATAAATTTTTTAAATTATCTAATACTTGTAATTCCGGTTGTTCTTCTACTTTTCTTGGTCTGTTACTTCCCGGTAAGCTTCTTGCTGAATTTGCCATATTTATTTTACTTTATTTTATTTTTATTTGTTTATAATTCTATTTTATAAAAATGATACTCATTAATGTAATTTATATTAGTCTGTTATAAATGGATAATTGGCATCCATATAAATATCTTTATAAAGTTCATCATCATCCGGAAACGGACTTTCTTCTGCAAACTTAACAGATTCTTCAACTTCAAGCCTAACTTTTTCGTTTATTTGTTCTATTTCTTCTTGTGTAGCCCAATTATTTGCCATAATTGTACTTAAAGTTGTGTTAATTGGGTCTTTTTCCTTATATTCCTCTAATTCTTCTTTTGTTCTATATTTTGCAGGGTCGCTCATAGAGTGTCCTCTAAATCGGTATGTTTTTATTTCTAAAAACGTAGGTCCACCACCCTCTCTTGCCCTTCTTACTGCACGTTCTACACCCTTATGTACTTCTTCGCAACTCATACCATCCACACTGTCTCCTGGCATATCATAAGCATCGGCAAGCCTATAAATATCTAATACTTTTGAAGTTCGCACTACAGATGTACCCATAGCATAGTGATTGTTTTCGCATACAAAAACTACCGGCAGTTGCCATAAGACAGCCATATTCATAACCTCGTGCAGCATGCCTTGTCTGGCAGCACCATCACCGAAATAACAAATAGTAACCCTGTCTGTACCCTGATATTGTTCAGCAAATGCAATACCTGCACCTAAACCTATTTGAGCACCAACAATACCATGACCGCCAAAGAAACGTTTCTCTTTAGAGAAAAAATGCATACTGCCCCCTTTACCTTTGGTGCAGCCTGTAGCCTTACCATAAAGCTCTGCCATGCATTCTTTTGCAGGTATTCCTTTTGCAATAGCTAATGCGTGGTCTCTGTATGCAGTAATCATATTATCATCGTCTCTTAAAGCAGAAATTGTACCAACAGCTACCGCTTCTTGCCCGATATACAAATGGCAGAAACCGCGTATTTTCTGCATACCATACAGTTGCCCTGCTTTTTCTTCAAACTTGCGAAGCAGCAACATCGTTTCATACCAATACAAATAAATTTCTTTCCCGAACTGTGAATGCACTATTTCCTAAATTTGTGCGAATTTATAAAATCTTTTGATTTCAACCACGCATTTGAAACGATTAATTAAAATAACTTTACTGCAATTTAGAAATTATGCCTCGGCTACATTTCATTTTAACGCAAAAGTAACATGTATTACCGGCCCCAATGGCTCCGGGAAAACCAATTTATTGGATGCTATCTATTATTTATGCTATACAAAGAGCTATTTTAGTGCTTATCAGCAAAATACTGTGCAAACTGGTTTAGATGGGTTTAGAGTAACCGGTATTTTTGAATATCAAAATAAACAGGAATCTATTAGTTGCAAATGGAAACAAGGCAAAAAAGAAATTTTTCTGAATGATAAGGAATATGAAAAAATAAATGACCATATAGGTAAGTATTCATCTGTTATGATTGCTCCCGATGATATAAGTCTTATCAACGAAGGTAGCGAACTGAGAAGGAAATGGATAGATAGTATTCTTAGCCAAACAGACACTACCTATCTAGAGAAATTAATTAGATACCAAAAAGTAATTATTCAACGAAATGCTTGGTTAAAAATGCAGTCATTTAATCCGGCAGCAAATAATATAGAACTTGAATATTATAATAATCAACTTGAAATAGATGGTTCTTATCTTTTTAAAGAACGAACTACGTTTTTAAATTCGTTTATACCTTTATTAAATGAATATTACAAAAAACTAACCTTTGGAAAAGAAGTTGCAGAACTAAACTACAATAGTGAGCTGCAAGAAAATTCATTGATAAGTTTACTTAATAAATATCATAATCAAGATTTGAAGTTTCAAAGAACGATGCATGGTATTCATAAAGATGAATTAGAATTTAAACTCAATAGTTTGTCGCTAAAACTATATGGTTCGCAAGGTCAAAAGAAAAGTTTTTTGTTTGCACTCAAATTAGCACAATATGCCTATTTAAGACAAAAACAAGGTAAAATGCCCCTATTGTTACTTGATGATATTTTTGAAAAATTAGACCAGAACAGAATGATTGCCCTTTTAGGAATTATACAGGATAATGAAAATTTTGGACAGGTAATTATTACTGATACGCACCCTGAAAGAATAAAACAAGTTTTTGGTGCAAATGCAGAAGTTGATTTTATCTATTTATAAACTCCGATAAAGTTTATATTTGTCGTATGTGAATTATTTTTTCATTAGATATCATTTCGCAATTAGCCTCTTTTTCAATAGACTAATGCGAAATGATGCGACATAATACTAATATTTTTTACATTCAATATTATACAATCATAACTCTCTTTTTAATTGAGGTATAAAGAAAAATAAATGCATGTAAGGCAGCAAAAGCCAAAGAGAAAATATACAAGCCTGCATCATTTGCATCGGCACTGCTATGATGTATCTGAGCTACTATAACCAATATTACCGCTAAAGCCATACCTGTATAAGACACTATTTTATAACTACCTGTATGAAACTTGGTTCGGTTTAGGTGGCTCTTATTCATACCATAAAACAAATAGACATCAAGACCAATCATCATCCATACTACCAATCGTATCCAAGTATCTGTAGGTAGAAATACCATCATAAATAAACAAGTTGCCACACCAAGTATCGGTACTAAGGGTACAAATGGAGTTCTAAAAGCACGCGGCGCCTCCGGCATTCTTTTACGCATAATCATTACCCCGAAACAAACAAGAATAAATGCAAATAAAGTGCCTATACTTGTCATCTCACCCACAATACGTGCCGGCACAAAAGCAGCGAAAATGCTTACAAACAACATAAAAAATAAATTATTCTTTGCCGGTGTTCTAAATTTAGGGTGTATTGTTGAAAATAAAGGTGGTAATAATCCATCTCTACTCATTGAAAAGAAAACACGAGATTGCCCCATGAGCATTACCAGAATTACAGATGCATAACCGCCTAATATTGCAAGTATTATTGCTTTATTCAACCAAGGAAAGTCGGGTATAATTTTGCCGTCAGCACCTAATTTGCTACCCATATTTTCTATTGCTACCACAACAGGTGCAATACCGTCTTTGCCGGCAAATAGCTTATAATTAGCTACACCTGTCATTACATGTGCAAACAGGATATACAAAACGGTGCAAATAGCTAAAGAGAGTAAAATACCTATCGGCATGTCTCTTTTAGGGTTCTTTGCTTCTTGGGCAGCAGTAGATACCGCATCGAACCCAATATAAGCAAAGAAAACAATTGCAGCAGCACGCACAATACCGCTAAAACCAAACTCACCAAATGTACCTGTGTTATCCGGTATATAGGGGTGGTAGTTTTCGGGATGTATATAATGCCAACCCAACGCAATGAAAATTAAAACGACAGCTACCTTTAAAGTAACTATAATACCGTTTACAAAAGCCGATTCTTTAGTACCCTTCATTAAGAGCAACGACATAAGCATTACAATAAAAACAGCGGGAATATTAATAATTCCACCATCAAAGGGAGACAAAGTATAACTTGGGTCTAAATGAATATTAATGCCGTCTGAGGCTAGAAATTTCACTAAATATCTCGACCAACTTATTGAAACAGTTGCAGCACCTACCGCATATTCCAGTACTAAATCCCACCCTATTATCCATGCAATAAATTCGCCCATGGTAGCATAAGAATAAGTATAGGCACTACCTGCCACCGGTATCATAGATGCAAATTCAGCATAGCATAAACCGGCAAAAGCACAACCTAAAGCAGCAACAATAAATGAAATTGTAATTGCCGGCCCGGCATTATTAGCGGCAGCAACACCGGTTATTGAAAACAAACCGGCGCCAATTATAGCACCTATACCTAATGTAACAAGTGTAGTAGCGGTTAATGATTTTTTCAATCCTTTCTCCGATTCTTCAGCTTCGGCAAATAAATGACTTAATGGTTTCCTGATAAATAAGCCCATATTGTGATTTTATTTTTTGTAAAAGGCTAAGATAATGGAATTGTTGATTGTTTTTTAAAAAAAAGTAGATTTTATATCTAATAATATTTTTTCGAGTACTGAATTTTGTTTTTATTTTATATAATTTAATTTATTTTAAAATTTAGACTTTTCAAATAGTTCTTTTATGTCTAATTGAAAACCGGGTAAAATAGTTGTATAAATTGTATCTCCTGAAACAAAAAACCGCGAGCCAACAAAATGACCGTCAACTAATTTGTATATAAAAAAAGTATTGTCTTGTGGCGAAACTATCCAGTATTCTAATACACCTGACTCTTCGTATATTTCAAATTTATTTTTTAATTCTTTTTCATTATTACTAGGGCTTAAAACTTCCACAACAATATCAGGTGCTCCAATACATCCTTTCATATCGTATTTAGATTTATCACAAACAACAATTAAATCCGGTTGCAAAACGGTATAAATTTCTTTATCATCTTTCGATTTTCTTGGCAAACGAACATCAAATGGAGCCACGAATACCCTACATGCTTTATCTGCAAGGAAATTGCCAAGTTTTAAATGTAACTCACCTACAATTGCCTGATGTGCAAAATTCGGAGAACTCATTTTAAATATATGTCCCCTTATAAGCTCTATACGTTCCTCTAATTGCCATTTTAGGTAGTCGGCATAAGAATATATCTCATTTAAATCCAAATCATTAACTGTCATTATTCTCAATTATATTTTTATGAAAATCAAGCTAAACAATGTAAAAATAAGAAGTTTACTATTCACAAAATAAAAAAGAATAGCCATATAAAAAATAAGTTACAAACAATTCAAACACATTACCATTACATGTATTACATAAAACAATAGGCATATAAACACATTTATTCTTATTGTAACAAATTACGTGCTTACCTTTATGCTTTGTAAAAAGCAGAATACTTTAGAATAATTAATGTAGTGCTTTTTCTACCAATAATCGATTCAAATAATACATGCCAAAAGAAACCAATAAAAAGAAAAAAGCATTTAATTTTAAATTACTAAAAAGGGTATTTGCTTTTAGCAGTCCATATAAAAATACTCTTTTCCTTACAGTAAGTTTATCTATTACCCTTGCATTGCTAACACCATTAAGGCCCTATTTAATACAACAGTCGGTAGATAAATATATTAACGGTAAACTATTACAAGGGCTTATCTATATCTGTATTATACAATTTGGATTATTAATAGCAGAGAGTTTTATAAGATTTTGGTTTTCTTATCGTATAAATTGGTTAGGGCAAACGGTTGTAAACGATATAAGGCAAACTGTATTTAAAAAAATTATCTTTCAAAATATCTCTTATTACGACCAAACAGCAATTGGCACACTTACCACACGTTCTATTAATGATATTGAGTCTATTAATGATGTGTTTTCGGAAGGTATTATTTCTATTGTGGCAGACCTACTAACTATCGTTGCTATAATAGTAGTAATGCTTATAACCAATTACCAACTTACACTTGTGTGTTTGGCTACATTCCCGTTACTTATAGTAGCAACTTGGTGGTTTAAAGAGGCTGTAAACAAATCTTTTCAACGGGTAAGAAATGCGGTAGCAGCGTTAAATGCATTTGTACAGGAGCATTTATCGGGTATGTATATTGTACAAGCTTTTGCAGCAGAAAAAAGAGAAATGGCGAAATTTGAACTCATAAATAAAGAACATAGAGATGCCAATATTAAAGGCATTTTTGCTTATTCTGTATTTTTTCCGATTGTAGAAATTGTATTGGCTTCTTCCATTGGCTTATTGGTATGGTATGGTGCTGTAAGTATGATGCATTTATCCGTATCGCAAGGTGTTATTATTTCTTTTGTAATGTATATTAATTTATTGTTTCGCCCTTTACGGATGATGGCTGATAAATTTAATGTACTACAAATGGGTATGATAGCAGGCGAACGGGTTTTTACGGTTTTAGACAGTAATGAATATTTAAAAGAAAATGGCACTTATAAACCAAATACAATAAATGGTAATGTACAATTTAATAACGTACATTTTAGCTATAAACCGGGCATACCCGTGCTGAAAGGAGTATCTTTTGAGCTATTAGCAGGCAAAACAATGGCTGTAGTTGGGCATACAGGTGCAGGCAAAACATCTATAATTAGCATTTTAAATCGCTTATATGAAATTAATGAGGGGAAGTTATTAATTGATGGCAAAGACATAAAAGAGTATGATATTTATAGTTTAAGAAAACATATAGGTATTGTTCTGCAAGATGTGTTTTTATTTTCCGGTACTATAAAAGACAATATTACTCTTAGAAATAATGATATACCTTTAGATAAAGTAAAAGAAGTAGCGGCAATGCTTGGCATACATCATTTTATAATGAGCTTGCCCGGCAATTATGACTTTGATGTTATGGAACGTGGCAATAATTTATCGCAAGGGCAAAGACAGCTTTTATCTTTTGCAAGAGCTTTATTATATAACCCGTCTATACTCATTTTAGACGAAGCCACATCGAGTGTTGATAGCGAAAGCGAACAATTAATACAACATGCCATAGATACGCTTATAAATGGTCGTACCTCAATTGTTATTGCACATCGGCTATCAACTATTCGCAAGGCAGACCAGATAATAGTTATGGAACAGGGTCAAATTATTGAAAGAGGTACTCACAATTCCTTATTATTAAACAAGGGTGTTTACTATAATTTATATACTGCAGTAGAAAAAAATACAGGCTTAAAGAAAGATGTTTTTATTTAATACATACTTCTGATAAACACTATTTATTTTGTCCGTATAATTTACTTTTTATCAGCCCCCATTTATGTAGTCTGTGTGTTATTGATACCCTTAATACACCTCTGCCATACTTCATGCTGCGGGTGAAGTTGATGCTTGATGCTTCTTTAAAATATTTTGTTGGGCATGTAACTTCAGCAATTTCAAATCCATTCATAAATATTTGAGAAATCATCTCGTTATCGAATACGAAATCGTCGTTATTATATGTAAAATCTATAGAACGTAATACTTCGGCACTAAAAGCTCGGTAACCTGTATGGTATTCACTTAATTTTTGATTCAACATTATGTTCTCGAACAAAGTAAGCATACGGTTGAAGATATACTTATACATAGGCATACCACCATTTAAAGCACCTTTGCCCAATATTCTTGATGCCAAAACCACCGGGTATAAATCGTTTGCAATTATAGAAGATATTGCAGGAATGAGCAATGGAGTA
>CAIYTT010000228.1 GCA_903929195.1 uncultured Bacteroidota bacterium | reverse complement strand
TTAACAATATACATAAATATTAAATGACAAATATCTCATCAATGCATGCAAAAATAAAAAGTAAATACATTCTAGTATGTACTTTCTGTGTGTTGATGTCAAATGTTGTATTTTCGCAAATAAATACGGATTCAACTAAAGTAGATTCAGTTGAATATGATGGTGTTGAACATTTTTTTGGAAAAAACAGAATAGATACCACAGACTTATATACAAAAAAATTCTTTCTTGGATTTAATGCCGGTTTCTCTAATATGATAATCGGTGATTTAGAAAAGAACACCCCATCTTCCTTGTATAGATTGCAATTCGGGTATAACCTTGATTCGAAATATTGTATATTTTTAGATGGAGCAAAAGGAACATTAGAAAGCTATACTCCCAAAAATTCTTGGACAACCGGTCTTCATAGCGTAAATAATTTTTTCACAAGTAGCATAAATGGAAAAGTTTCATTTAATGATATTTTCAAATCTAAACAAAACAAAACAAAACAAACAATTTGTCGTATTTATGTAACTGCTGGTATTGGTCTTATAGACAACTATTTACCAAATATTGAGATACGATTAAAACCTCACAAATCAGACTTAATTAATAACTTCAAAAAATCCAGTATTGCTGCGGTTCTTCCACTAAATACGGGATTAGATATTAGGCTTCCTAAATATAAATATCTTCAAAATACTGTTTTCAATATCAATTTCCAAGGTACTTATTCTTTTTCAGATTATATTGATGGATATGCATTGAATTTCAGCAAAAAGACAAATCTGAACGATGTTTATGGATTTGTAACGGCAGGCATACATATTTATTTTAACAGTCAGTCTCTTTGGAAAGATACAGACAATGATGGAATAAAAGATAAAAAAGATAAATGTCCATTAGATTTTGGTCCATTGAAATTTGAGGGATGCCCTGATGTTGATGGAGATGGAATACCTGATTGGGCTGATTCATGTGTTTTTGAACCAGGACCTGCTAAATATAATGGTTGCCCGGATACGGACGGTGATGGAATTATTGACAAAAATGACTCTTGCCCTACTGTATTTGGTTCAAAGCTATTTAATGGTTGCCCGGATAGAGATGGTGATGGTATTGCCGATAAAGATGATTATTGTCCGGATGTTCCCGGTTTAATACAATTCCATGGCTGTCCGGATACTGATGGAGATGGCATTCCCGATAATGAGGATTCTTGCAAATTTATTGCTGGGTCAATCTTAAATCACGGATGTCCGATAACGGATAGTGTAAAAAAAGACATAATAATTAGAACATTTGAAGAAATTGCCAATTCTTTAGCAATACCAATAAATTTCCAATTCGGGAAAACAATAATACCTAAAGGTATGTTTCCTTTATTAGATACTGCAAGTGATGTACTTAAAGATATGCCCAATACCTATATAAATATTGAAGGTTATGCTGATAATATAGGTAAAGTAAGTGCAAACAAAAGAATATCGACCAAGAGAGCCATAATGGTAAAAAAATACATGGTTAATAAAGGTGTTGACCCAAAAAGATTAGTAACACGCGGTTACGGCAGTAAGCATCCTATTGCAAATAATGCAACCAAAGCAGGTAGGTCTAAAAACAGACGTGTTGTCTTGAAATTAAAAGAACTACAAAATAAATAATACACTTTTTACAATAAAAACTTATTAACTTAGTGCATATTTTATTTCAAAAATAAATTAAGAGCATTAAGTATGCAAAAACTAATTGTTGTAACTTTTATTTTAGCTAATATTTTACTTTGCAAAAATACGTATGCACAAAATTGGCAGTGGGGGCGTGGTAATACCGGTGGCGGCATGGATGGCTGGGCGGTAGCAACAGATGCAGCAGGCAATTCTTTTACGGGAGGAATAACACTTAGCAACACAACAGCTTATTTCGGTATAATTGCAATTCCATTTTCTTCAATTTCAAGCGGAGGATATCAAACAATAGTTACTAAATATGACCCGGCAGGAAATGTATTGTGGGCAAAAGGAACTAAGAATGGTAATGCTTGGCTTATAAATATTGCTACCGACCCAAGTGGTAACTTAATTGTATTTGGTAATTTTACGAGTCCTATTTTAGAAATTGGTAATTTTACACTAACAAACTCTATAAATCCTGAAACAAAATATTTTTTAGCAAAATATGACCCAAATGGAAATGTTTTATGGGCAAAATGCGATGGAAATACACAATTTTATATGGCATCGTTATCCGGATTATGTGGAGCAATATCCACAGGTGCATTAGCAACAGATGCAAACGGGAATATTTACATTACTGCAAATTTTCACTTATCAACCATCTCTATCGGCTCTAATACACTTACAAATAATAGTACGGGTACAGCCGATGATATTTTTATTGCTAAATACGACCCCAATGGGAATGTTATTTGGACTAAAAGTTATGGTGGTAATAATGCGGATGATGCCTATGGGCTTTGTGTAACACCGGCTGGAGATATTTATATTGCAGGTATTTTCAATTCTGCATCCTTAACATTCGGCACTACGGTTCTAACGAATACTGGTACAAATCAAATTTCGTTTATTGCGAGGCTCAATTCTACCGGTGTTCCTATTTGGGCAAGCACAAGTAATGCATATATAGCCAATTATGCCATTGGTATTGCAGCAGACTTAAACAATAATGTGTATATGACAGGCGGGTTTACAGACGCTAGCCTTAGTTTTTCCGGCACTACAATAACAAATCCTTATAGTCCGAATACAGCAATGTATGTAGTAAAATTTGATGCCGGTAATAATGTCAGTTGGTCTAAAACAATAGGATATACGAGATTCGGAAGTAGAGCAACCGGTTATTGTATTGCAATGGCACAATGTGGAAATGTATGGGTAAGTGGTGCTTTTTATGATACTATATTAATTGATGGACATCTCTTGCTACCACCAAGCAATAATACGGCAGACCCTGTCTTTATTACAGGATTTACCTCAAGTGGCACATATATAAATTCATCAGCTTTGTCAAGTGGCGGAGATGACCAAAATGGAATAGCATGTGACCCACAAGGGAATGTTTTTATGTGTAGTGATTATCAATCCTATCTTCCTTTTAATATTGGGAAAGATACATTATGGACTGGTTCTTCGGGTGAATTATTATATTTAGGTAAATTTGGCAACACGAGTACAGAATTACAACACTCTGTAATTACTCTCTGCAAAGAAGGAATAACAAACCTTTCCCCACAAGGAAAATATACAAATTATATATGGAGCGATGGAAAACAAGGCAACTCCCACCCGATGATAGATTCAGGAACAATTTTTGTTTTTGGCTTTGATAGCTGTGCCGTAGGAGTTGTAGATACTTTTATTATATCTAATAAATGCGATTGTAGCAAAAATTTATTTATTCCAAATACATTTACACCTAATGGTGATGGCGAAAATGATGTCTTTTATCCCCGTGCAAATATTGATATTCAAAAAATAACCTCTTTTAAAATTTTTAACCGTTGGGGAACTTTGATTTTCGATAGAACAAACATTGCACCTAATGATGTTTTTAATGCATGGGACGGTACATACAAAGACCAATTACAAAGACCGGAAGTTTTTGTTTGGACAGTTGATGCCGTATGTAGTAATGGACAAATTATAAATAAAAAAGGTAGCGTAACCGTAATCAGATAAACTCAAAAAAATGAAAAAAACTTTCAATACCATTTTATTAGTTATGCTGCTATCTGTGAATGCCTATTCACAGGCGGATATACATTTTTCGCAATTCTATGAAACTATTATATTAAGAAATCCAGCACTATTAGGTGTTTCTTCCGATAATTTCAGGGTATCTGCTTATTTTCGCAACCAATGGAGCAGTGTTACTAATCCTTATCAAACAGGCTTATTTGATTGTTCTTATAGAATAAATGTAGCGAAATCTTCATCTGATTTTTTAACCATAGGCTTTCTTGCATATATGGACCAAGCTGGTGATTTAAATGCGTCTATTTCAGGTATCTACCCTGCAATTAATTTTAATAAGTCGCTTAGCCAAGATAATAATACTTATCTTTCTGTTGGTTTTACAAGCGGTTATCTGCAATATAGCTTCGACCCTACTTTGGCAACATTCAATAATCAGTTTCAAGGTGGTTTATTTAACCCTTTAAACCCAAGTAACGATAATTTACCAACGCCTAAATTTAGTATTTTTGATATAGGTGCAGGTATCAATTATAATAGGAGTCCTAATTTAGATAATGACGTTGTGTATATTATTGGAGTATCCGGTTATCACTTTACACAACCAAGTTTTTCTTATTATAATCACAAAGCTTATACCGAAAATATTAGATGGAATATAAATGGTGCTTTTATAAAAGAAATTGCGACTAAATGGGCAATGCAACTACACGCCAATTATGCCCAACAAGGTGCCTATACTGAAATTATAGGGGGAGCATTACTAGGATGGCGAGAAAAACAGGATGAACAAGGTTTAGAATTTTGGTTTGGGAGTATGTGTCGATTTCAAGACGCCATAATACCGGTTATAAAATTAAAATATCAAAATGTAGGTCTTGGGTTTAGTTACGATGTAAATATATCTTCTTTGCAAAAAGCAAGTAATATGCAAGGCGGTTACGAATTAACGCTAAACATTGCAGGAAATATTCCCAAAAACCCTACAACTTATGCGAAAACAGTTTGTCCTAGATTCTAAAAAAATAAAATAGTTATTCACACTTTATTTTTCAGGTATATTTTTTCTTTACGAACCCTACCTTTGCCGCAATATGAATCGTGTTTATTTGTCTTTAGGTAGTAATGAGGGTAACAGATTGAAATGGCTTACAGAAGCATTAAATAAAATAAAACAAGATTGCGGCGACATAATAAAAATATCAAACATTTATGAAACCAAAGCTTGGGGTTTAAAAGAACAACCGGATTTTCTTAATAGGGCTGTACTCATTTCCACTACCCTATCCCCATTAGATTTATTAAATGCAATAAATAAAATAGAAACTTCTTTAGGTAGAATCAGGACACAAAAATGGGGACCCCGTACCTTAGATATTGATATACTTTTTTATAATAATGAGATTATAAACTTACCGCAATTAATAGTTCCACATCCTTATATACAAGAACGGTTATTTACATTACAACCACTAAATGATATTGCACCGGACTTTATGCATCCTTTATTGTATAAAACAATATCTGAATTACTTGCTGTATGCAAAGATGATTTAGAAATAGAAATTTATAAAAGTTGATTTTAAATTATTTTTTTAATATATGTATAAATATATTGCAATAGAAGGTAATATAGGTGCTGGCAAAACGACCTTAGCCAACTTGTTATCCAAAAACTTTGATGCGATACTGATAGAAGAGCAATTTTCGGAGAATCCATTTTTACCTTTATTTTATAAAAATCAAAGTCAATATGCCTTATCTTTAGAATTATCGTTTCTTTATGAAAGGTATGCACAAATGAAAGAATACTTACAAAACAATACATCACAAAACAAATTAGTAATATCAGATTATTCGTTTATTAAGACAAAACTTTTTGCAGCAGCCAACCTTAACACAAACGAGTTCGACTTATTTGTGAAATTCTATAACATCATTTATAATCAGATTCCCAAACCTGATATTTTAATCTATTTAGATGCCCCCATATTAAAATTGCAAGAAAACATTGCAAAAAGAGGTCGCAGCTACGAAAAAGATATAAGTGCTGAATATCTTTCAAAAATTCAAAATAGTTACAATTCATTTCTTAAAACTTCTAATATTAAAACAATAGTTATAGAAACTAAAAATTTAGATTTTACTGAAGATGAAAACTTTTGTAACCAATTTATTTCTTTTTTAAAGGAAGATACTATACTACCATTCCAATATTGGCAAGCAGTGTAGTATAAACAAGAAGTAGTGATTAAATAAAATAGTGGTAGCAAATTTTTTTTGCTACCACTATTTTATTTATGTTTACATGTAAATTATAAATGTATAGCTTCCCCAAGTGCTACTTCAACAGCATCTTTTACACCTTCACTCATCGTAGGGTGTGGGTGTATACTGTCTAACAATTCTTGCCAGGTTGTTTCTAATTTGCGTGCCACTACCGATTCTGCAATCATCTCTGTAACATTATAGCCTATCATGTGCGTACCCAACAACTCACCATATTTTGCATCAAATATTACCTTCACAAAACCTTCAGTAGCACCCGATGCACTTGCTTTACCGGAAGCTGAGAATGGAAATTTACCGATTTTAAGTTCATAACCTGCATCACGAGCTTGCTTTTCGGTCATACCTACACTTGCTATTTCCGGACTGCAATAAGTGCAACCCGGTACATTACCATAATCCAATGGTTCCGGTTGGTGTGCATATTTACCTTCTTTATGTGCAATTGCTTCTATACATATAATAGCACCTTTAGATGCAACATGTGCCAAAGCTTGTCCGGGTGTAATATCGCCAATTGCATAAACGCCTGCCACATTCGTATTATAATATTTATCTACTAAAACTTTACCTTTTTCAGTTTTAATATTTAAAGCCTCTAAACCTATATTTTCAATATTAGCAGTAATACCGGTAGCACTTAACATAATATCAGCTTCAAGAATCACTTCACCAGTTTCTGTTTTTACTTTTGCTTTTACCCCATTACCTGTAGTATCTACACTTTGTACACTGGCATTAGTCATAACAGTGATACCTTTTTTTCTGAAATTTCTTTCTAATTCTTTTGATACTTCTTCATCTTCTAGCGGCACCAAACGCGGTAAGAATTCTACAATAGTTACTTTAGTACCCAAACTGCGATAAAAATAGGCGAATTCTACCCCTATTGCACCACTACCAACAACAATCATACTTTCGGGTTGCTTTGGTAATACCATTGCTTGTCTATAACCTATTACTTTTACACCATCAATTGGTAAGTTTGGTAATTCTCGGCTACGAGCACCTGTTGCTAAAATAATATGACGAGCTTCATAAGTAGTCTTTTTTCCGGCAGAATCTGTAACTTCAACTGTTTTATTTGTAATGATTTTGCCAAAACCCATTAGTGTTTCAATTTTATTTTTCTTCATTAAAAATTGTACACCTTTACTCATTTTGTCTGCAACACCTCTACTGCGTTTTACAACAGCATCAAAATCGGGTTTAAAATCATTTGCTATAATACCATAATCTTTAGCATGTGTAAATTGTTCATATACGCTTGCTGTTTTCAATAATGCTTTAGTAGGTATGCAACCCCAATTAAGGCAAATGCCACCAAGTGCTTCTTTTTCTACTACTGCTACTTTATACCCTAACTGTGCAGCACGTATTGCAGCAACATATCCGCCCGGACCGCTGCCAATAATTATAATATCGTAAGCCATGTATTTATTTTTAAAAAAGTTTATTATTGTTTATTAATACAGCAAATGTAGTAAAAACCTATAACAGTTAATATTGAAAAAATAAACAACAAAAATGAATAAAATTTTGTGTAAACAAAATGGGTATCTTTGCAATACTTTGAAAAAGAAATTAGAGAAAACGTATTACGAAGAGGCAATGCGTTATATTTATAATGCAGAAGAATTATTGAAAATGGCTGTCCCCGAAGAAAAATATTATACAGATTTAAAATATCTTAAATCGGCAGCAGGTACTGCTTATGCTGGTATTGAAAAAGCAGCAAAATGGTATGCAAAATTAAAAGGAATTGAATTAAAAGGAAAAAATGTGGAAATGATAAAAGACGGATTGCGGAAAATAAATAAAACAGCATTAAGAGATTTTGTTTCGTTATATTCTCAAATTCATATTGGAATGTATTATGAAGATAATGCAAAAATAAAAATAGTGAAAGAAGCGTTTGACGATGCCAAAGAATTTATTGCGTATCTAAAACCTTATAGTCAAATTGCAGAATATTAAAACAAATACGAACATATATTAAATATTCATGTTTATCATAATCAACAATTTTAATACTTTAATGTCCTTATTTCACCCTCAGAAAGCCCTGTTAAGTTAGCAATTTTTATTAGTTCCATTCCATCCTTCAAACAATTTATTGCCATTTCAATCTTTGTTTGTTTTGCTCTTTCATCTGCAAATTTTTCTTTGTTTTCCTCTCCAATTTTTATACCTTCTTCTCTACCTTCTAATATACCTTCTATTTTTGACTCTTTATGATTCGTAACAACCATACTTGCTTCGTATCGTTTTTGTTCCAAATATCCACGATATTCTTTACGGTCTTTATCACTCAATTTTAATACTGCTAAGGTATCCTTTGCCTGATTTAAACCTTTAGCTTTAAATCCGTCTTTTATCTCCTCTTTTTTAAAGAAATAAATCCATTCATCCAATGTATCTGTGGCTACCTCATCAAACTGATTTACTTTAATTATATAATATTCAGGATATAATTTTGATATTTCGTCTGTCTTAAATAAAATTTGTTGTTTATTGGTCAATTGTAGTATATCATGTTTATGCAAGCCTTCGTATTTTGTTGTGCCATGATATATATAATCTGCTCCTTGTCCTAAATCAAAAAATACAATATTTACACATATTATTTTCTTCACCTCCGAATAAGGATCTCCTACATATATGTTTTCAACAAGCACTTTAGATGCACCGTATAAAATGCGTTGCAAATAATCGGCTTCCATATTATTTTGTATTTCAATAATTATTAGTTCGCCTTTAGCATTGCGTACCAATAGGTCAACTTTATTATATTTATCGTTCTTGGTATCTTGATTGGCTTCACTTTCTAAAATTTCATCAATTTCAATGTCTTCTTTAAGCAATTCGCTTAAAAAACCCTCTAGAATACCAAAGTTTGCTTTTTGTCGTAAAAGCCTTTTTATTGCCCAATCAAATCTAATAAGTTGTTTCATATATAGTGTTTAATATGCTTTTTCCAATTTATGCAAGCAAATAATAAAATGGTAAAGATATATAAAAATGTTTAGTATTTTGAGAAACAAAAACTTCCTGATTATCAAAAAATGATTGCAACAAAATAATTGCTACCATGCTGCGTTAATAATAATAATTTAACAGTGCTGTGATAAAGGAGTTTTCGGGTTAAAATAAATTTGCATTATTTTTAAAAAGATAATTTCGGTTTATGCAAAAAAATTGCCTTGTATATATATTTATTCTATTTAACCTGAATGCTTTTTCGCAAATTACAAAAACGGATGATTTAATAAAATCTTTGCAAACTAAAAATAAAGATACCGTAGGCTGGGCACATGGCGGTGTTTTTACGTTTGGCTCTAACGAGGGCTTTTTACATAATTGGTCTGCCGGAGGCGAATTGGCTTCAATAACAATTAACAGTATTTTTAGTGGTCATATTGATTATTTGCACCATAGGGCAATTTGGAGTAATAACTTAGACATGGCCTATGGTTTGAATTATGCTTATTCTACCGGTTTTTTACCACATAAAACCGATGATAGAATTGACTTCACTTCAAAATATGGATATAGAATAGATACACATAAAAACATCTATTTTACAGGTCTCGGTAATTTTAAGTCTCAATTTACGAAAGGCTATAATTATACCCTACCCAATTGGGATAGTTTTTCCACATCAAAATTTTTCTCACCGGCATATATTACATTAGCTATTGGTATGGAATATAGAAAAGGTAGTGATGTAAGTCTATTTTTATCTCCAGTATCCGGTAGGGTTACATTGGCAGATAGGTATTATACAATACAATCACCACAAGGGGCATTTGGTATCCCTTACGGAAAAACATCCTATTATCAATTTGGGGCATACTTCTCAGGTAGGTATTTGTTTCACATCAATAAGCATGCTCTATTTAAAACAAGGGTTGATTTATATTGTGACTATCTAGCAAAAGACACAAAAGACAGTATAGGAAATATAATAAAAAGAGATAATCCTGCAAATATTTCGGTTATGTTCGATAATTTGTTTTCCTATAAAATTTCTAAATATTTCAGTTTAACTTTGGGTGCTGTATTTATTTATGACAACAATATACCATATACAAAATATACAAGTACTACA
>CAIYTT010000227.1 GCA_903929195.1 uncultured Bacteroidota bacterium | reverse complement strand
CTAAGTAATGCTACTTGTGCGATACCGGATACGGCATCAAGCACAATAACAATGCTGGTACATGCATCGGTATTACCTGCAATTTGGTTTAGGAGCGATGTAGATACTTTATGCTCGGGCAATGCAGTACACTTAACAGCTACCGATACCAATGGAGGAACACCAACTATACAATGGTTAGTAAACGGTACGGTAACGGATACCGGTAGTAGCTATACCTATTACCCAAGCTATCACGACCAAGTAAGTGTAAGAATGATAAGTACAGCTTATTGTGCAGTACCGGATACGGTATATAGTGTAGATACGGTAAATATGTATGTAGAACCAACCTTAACTGATTCGTTGAGAATAGTAGCCGTACCGGATACAAATATCGTCTATTGGCAGTATGTATTATTCTATACGGAAGCGATTAATTTCGGACTGCATCCTACCTATCAATGGTATATAAATAGTACAGCAATTGCTGGTGCAACGAATTCTACCTTCTCTTGCGATACTTTTCGTAATTTGGATGCAGTAACGTGTGTAATGGTAAGTAGCAATCCATGTACGAATCCGGTACCAAGAACAAGCAATGCCTTAACGATGCATATATTAAATGTGGGAGTAGGCAATGTAAGTAATGGAGTAAGTAATATCGTATTAATACCGAATCCGAATAAAGGTGAGTTTAAGGTTCAAGGGAAATTAGAGAATTTACAAGATGAGGATATAGATATGGAGGTGATAGATATGTTAGGGAAGACGGTGCAAGTACTGAAAGGAAAGGTTGTAAATGGAGTTGTAGATACGGAAATAAGATTGACTGAAAACAGTGCAAGTGGCATTTATTTCTTACGCATCAACACAACAAAAGGTACGGAAGTGATTCATTTTGTAGTTGAGAGATAAGATTTGTAAATATTGTTTTAAATAAATAATGGGCTGCCTTTAATAGAGACAGCCCATTATTATTAAAGAATAAATGGAAAGGACTATTCTATAACAATATCATATTTGCCTAATAAACCTATTAGCCCGGCTTGTGAAAATTTAGCTTTTTTAATTCGGTTTTTTTCCGGGTCTATTGTATAATTTATTGCAGATGTTAAATTTGCTTTTTCAAGAATTGTATTGTCGAAGTTGGCATTGGTTAGGTTGCAGTTATTGAAAAGAACACCGCTAAGGTCTGCTTCCGTAAAATCGACATCTTGCAGGTTACAGTTTTTAAATAATCGCTTCTTTAAATTTAATTGAAAAAAAGAAGAGAATTGTAGATTACAATTTTCAAAATCTACTATAAAAAGAAACTTATTGCAATTTTCGAAATGCACCCCTAATAGCTTACAATCTTTAAAAATACTATTACTTAAAGAGGTGTTTTTCATAATTGTATTGCTTAAATTACAGCTTAGGAACGTGCATTTGAAAAAATGAATACTCGATATATCTGAATTTGAAAAATTGCAATTAGTGAAGGTGCAATTTTCGTAATCACCCGTTATTAAAGGTTTATCTGTGTATTCTTCTTTTAGAAAAGATGTATTTTCAAAATAATTTATATCCATGAACTTTGTTATTATTTGGAAAGGGCTTGAATAATAGCAGGTTCAAACTGATTAAATCCGTATTTCTTAGCCAAATTAAGATTGGTAATTGCTAATTGTTTATTGCCGGTTTTAACATAGCACCGAGCTAAAGCATAATAAGTTTCGCCATTGGTAGTATTTAGAGCGGCTGCAATATTTAAATCATTAATAGCAGCATCCATTTTATTTAATCTGTCTAACAAACGACCTCTGTTTAAATGTGGTGCATACATATCCGGATTTTGTTGTATAGCAATCCCATATTCTTTAAGTGCAGAATCCGGCTTACCGGTCATGTCGTAAAAATTACCAAAGTTACTGTGTGCTTCCGGGAAAAAAGGTTTTTGAGTTAATGCTAACTGAAAACAAATTTTACCTGAATCTAAATTGCCGGTAATACAATAAACAATTGCCAAACCTAAATAACCGTTATAGGTTTCGTCTCCGGCACCACTTAATTTAAAAGAATGGTAGTATTGTTTTTTTGCTTCTGCCCAATTGCCGCAACTTCTGGCAACCTCGCCTAATGTAATATATGGATTTACAAAGGTTGATTTCAAACGTATTGCTTCATTAGATAAATATACTGCTGAGTCGAAATAGAGTTTTTTAATTTTTGGGTCGGGAGTATTATTGCCTCTATTAAAATACTCGAAGCCTAAATTATTAAATGCAGAAGGTGCTAATGGTTGTTTTACTACTTCGTCTCGCCATAGGCTTACTGTATCATACCAAACTTGGCATCTTTCGTTGCTTAAATAACCCAAAATACCACAATATATAATGGTAACAGCTACTGCAATTTTGCCTAAAAAAGGATGTTTTTTTGACTGAAATAAATAGGATACAGCGTAAGCAATAATAAAAAATAGTCCCAAATAAGGTAAATATGAATATCTGTCGGCAACAATAGCACCCCCTACAGGTAAAAATTGAAGTAATAGAACGATATTGACTAAAAAGAATAAGCACCCAAAAACTATGAATCTGTTTTTACGAGCAAAATACACAACTAAAAAAACGATAAGTAATACTGCTGCAATAAAACTATAATATATTATAGGCAACATATTGTCTTTTATCTCCGGGTAGGGGTAAAGATTGCAAAGCCCAATAGGTACAAGCGCCTTCCATAAATAAGTAATGAGTGCATAATTACCCAATGCAAAGCGTTCGTAAAAAGCAAAACTTACATCCATAGTATTAAGTGCCTTAAACTGGTGCTGGTCCATTAAAGATTTTATACCTGCACCAAAAGCAAGTAAAAAGAAAGGTATTTTTTCATACAACACATTTAAATTGAATTTTACTTGATTGGTATTTATTACCTGTGTTGTAGATTGTATATCTTTATTTAAAGAAATTATAAAAAAACGTTTATCGAAATAATCAAATAGAAGTAAGCTGATTGGTAAAACTACTGCAACCGGTTTTGCTAAAAGGGAACAAATAAAAAGGAATAAACATAAAGCATAGTAACTCTTATTTTTTTTGTTTTCTGCACGTATATAATAAATATATGCTATGCAAGATGCTATATAAAACATACCATAAACAACATCTTTTCTGCCTGCTATCCATGCAATAGATTCTACATGCATTGGGTGTAAGCCAAATAAAAGGGCTGTTATAAATGCTATTAAATGCTGTTTTGTTAATTTAAGTATTAGCCAATAGACTAATATGGTAGTTGCAATATGAAATAAAAGACTATCAAGATGGTACAACCAGGGTTCTAAACGCACAAAACTGTATTCTATAGCATAAGTAAGTATTGTTAAAGGGTGATAATTTCCCATTACTGAATAGGTGAAAATATCTTTTAATCCATCGAAACTAAGATTTTTTATATATTGATTGCTTTGGGTTACATAGCCGGGGTCGTCCCAATTGGTAAATTGATTATTGAGGCAAGTTTGCAAAAACAGAAACGTAACTATGGCTATGCTAATTGGGAATAGTAAATGTGCATATTTAGAAACAAAACTGCTTTTTGTTTCTTGTGGTTTAATTGTAGGCTTTGTTGATGGTGATTTAGGTACAGTTGTTGTTTTGCCTGTAGCACTTTTAGTTATGTTTTTGCTTTGTTTAGTATTTTGTTTTGCCATTTCACTCAAATGTAGTAAAAATAAGTTATGACATGCAAGATAGTATAAAATGAACTATTGGTGCTTTTTTATTAAAGAGAAATTTATGAGGTCGATTGGAGTTTCTTTTGAAAAAATATCTGGATATTTAAAATGGTTTACCTTCCTTATTTGTCGCATATCTTTGCAAATATAAATAAAGTATGAGTGCTAATAAAGAAACTGAATTTTATGATGTCGCAATTATAGGTGCCGGCCCAGCGGGTTGTACATGTGCATTGGCACTTAAAGACGCGGGACTTAAAGTGCTGTTAATTGATAAAGCTATGTTTCCGAGAGATAAAGTTTGTGGTGATGCAATACCGGGTAGAGCAATAAAAACATTAAAAAGCATGTCTCCTGAATATGGTGCAGCATTCGCAAATTTTCCGCATCAATACAAAACACTGCAAACTAAAATATTTTTTAACAAACAGGAACTCTGTTTTACTTGGGTTCAAGAAGCTTATACCTGCACTCGTTTTGAGTTCGACAATTTTCTGTTTAATATGGTGAAACAAAATACAAATACAACCATCTTAACTGATACTCAAATAGAAGGAATTGAACAGGGTACAAATGCCATTTCATTTACAGCCAATAACAAAAGCCGTTCTTATTGCACTAAAATATTGGTTGGTGCAGATGGAGCCCATTCTATAGTAGCAAAACAATTAAGCACAAATATTATTGACAGGAAACACTATGGAGCATCGGTAAGGGCATATTATGAAAATGTTGCTGGTATGAATGCAAATACCACTGAAGTATATTACGATAAAGATTTCCTGCCCAGTTATCTTTGGGTTTTCCCCTTGCCCGGTAATAAAGCAAATGTAGGCTTCGGTATGGTTTCGGCTGAAATAGTAAAACGGAAGATTAATTTAAAGAAAACCTTTTCTCATTTATTAAAAAATACTCCCGAACTTTCATTAAAATTCAAAGATGCTATACAAATAGGGAGTACCGAAGGTTTTGGTTTACCTTTCGGATCTAATTTCGGCAAGATTTCAGGTAACAGAATTTTACTTACCGGTGATGCTGCTTCTCTTATTGACCCTATTAATGGCGATGGAATTGGTAATGCTATGGCAAGCGGTAAACTAGCGGCTTTACAGATTGTAAAATGTTTTAATGAAAATAATTTTTCAGATATGCATCTGAAAAATTACGATAAAGCAGTATTAGACGCAATTGGCAAGGAATTAAAAGCACATTACCGTATTCAACGGATATTGACCCGGATACCCAATTTATTGTCTTTTTTGTTTTGGATAAGCAAATTCAAACCGATAAAAAAATGGATACAAAAAATGATATAGTTCTATGTATCGGCTAATGTATTATTTTAATTTTAAGCATAAAAATAATACATGTAAGTATTATTTTAGTTGTCGCACTAATGCTCTATCTATATATTTTGTATGGATTTTTGTCGGTAGTTCCAGATTTACCAAGATTAGCAATAGGATGGGTTTGTCAAGCAACTATAGACTAAAAAAACTATATGCACTATTCCTTTCCTGAATTTGCATTTGTGGAGTAATTACTTCAAAATTAAATACACTACTTGAGCTTTGAACCACAGAATTATTTAATAATGAATTTGCCGTAGTGCACCGACCCAAGCTATAAGACCGCTTTTTGGGTGCGATTCTTGATTTCTTTTTTGGCAAAATAGTTTGTTTCATAAACATTATTTAGGGCAAAAATATCAAGTAATTCAATATAAAAAAACAATTCGTATCATGATTTACACAATAATTACAATTATTCGGATTAAATTGATATTTAAAATTAATTACTTTCGTGTAATCATTTGATAGCAGATTCAATATAAAACCAATTCCGATAACTTGATTACATATAAATAATATTTATATGTATTAAAAAGACTAACCTTGAAACATTTTTTCAAGTCAATTCAACCTAAGCCTTTCCGAGCAAAAAATAGAAATACGAACTTAAATTTAGATAAAAGGACTTTTGTTGAACCTAACAATGTAGATAAAGAGAAACCAAAATTGGCAGATGAATGTGGTAATTTACTTAGAAAAGTAATGGTTAACCACTCACCCTCCGGTACTCGTTTCAAACGAGTACCGGAGGGTGAAAAGAGTGCAAGACTAAAAGTATTTATCAGAAAATAACTGCGATTTTCATTCTATTATTAGGCGAAATATAGTGGTGGAAATCTATTTACTCTTTCAAGGAAAGTTTTGAAATATGCCATGCTAATTAGTGTTATATATTTTAATATGAATTTATAGATACTAAATATTAGCAATCAAATATCATTTTATCTAAAATATTTACACTGAGTAAAATAATTTAGTGAAAAATAATTTTTTTTTTCAATTTTTATTTAACGCGAACTTTACTATATTGTGCCTAATTTTGTATTTTATGGCAATCAAATATACTAAAGCGCCAGTATCTGAAGTTTCTGTCGGTGTTTTTTTTAAAACAAACGCTTTAATTCGAAATGCAATCCTTTTTGAAATAATTACCGAATTAAACAAAAACTATCCTGTATTACAGACTACTCTTGCCCCACAAATTGAAGAGATGCAAAATGAGAATATAAGTTTAGTGCAGGATGTTGGGTCTATGGGATATTCAATATATTTGTTAAGCACTTCTGATTTTCTTTATAGAATTGAAATTAGCCAAATTTCAATAAACCTACTTTGGCAAAGAAGGGATGATGTTCCATCTATAAGTGTATATCCCGGGTTCGATGCGATATACGGGCGTCTGCAAGAAATATTAAATACAGTAATTAAAATTGCAGCTAATCGTGGTGTTGATTTAGTTAAGGAGATAAGGTTATTTAGCTTAAAGTATGCTGACAGGCTAAGTCTTAATGTTTACAAAGAAAAAGGCTTGTCTATTACTGACATAATCAGGTTCAATCATTCCCCTATAATAATTGATAAAATTGCATTTATCCCTGATAATTATGTAACTAAATATTCTATAAAGTTGCCATTTTTGCAGGGCTATTCTATAATAAATATCAACACTCCTACTTATCCAAAACCTCATGGACAAATGTTATTACTTGATAATAGAATTAAGGGATATAATGGCGACATGGACGCATGGTTTGCACAAGCGCACTTAACTCAATTATCTTTCTTTGAAAATTTCTTTACAGAACAAATTTTAAATGATTGGAAATAATATGAACGAAAATATTCAGTTTTTAAATGGTCAGCTAGTTCAACAAACCAACTCTACTCCCATTCACCCGATGCAATCTGACTTAGATTATCTATTTATGTCTTTTAAATACGATGAGCATTACTATTTCCTTAATCAAAAAATTAAGGAAATAACTTTGATGTACCATTCATTACGTTTTGAGAATGAAGCAGTGTTGGAAATATGCATAGACATTATAACCGTCTGTATACAGCAAGATAAAATTGATATTAAAATTTCAAAAACGGGGGAAAATGAATTACTACTATATAGAGAAAATGACTCTTCTTTTAATAATATAATTATCGACGAGGATGCAGATATAGAGTTTTTGCATATACCCGAAAATAGGAAAAATACTTACAATGAATACTACCCTTTTATTTACTATATAGATATAAAAAAATTAGCAGATAAACTATAATTTCATTATGGCTTGTAATTCAGAAGGAGTTCCAAAATATCTTCATTGGGATGGCAAGCAAGTATTTAGTGACCCCGATTTTTTGAATGACCAGTTTCTATATCGACTTGGGAATCCTATCGAATTTCCTCAAGGCACAATAACTGCGTTTTCATGCAAATGGTCATTTCTTATTGAAGAACAAGACGTTTTAACTGTTGATACACCATCCATTAGTGATAGCTATAAATATGCAATAATTGAAGCAATTAGATGCTACTCCTTAAAGGAAGAAAAAAACTCAGATGGTATTAATGCTTGGCACAAACTTACGTGTACATTATCACATGCCCCAAATGAATGTGATTACTCCCATTCCGAAATCTTAATAAAGCATGAAATTTTCAAGGACATTGAAGAAACAGAAATAATAAATTCATACATATACACTTATGAACTTTGGCAAGGCAACAAAACCGTGCTTCAAAGAAAATCATTTAAAGAAATGAGGAAAGATTATAGAAAAGATATGATTAAATTATTTTGCTATCCTATAATTTAATATCCAAGTAACGGGTTGTATTAAAATCGCAAAGAGTGTTTTTAATGTATGGTGTAAATGGAGTACCTGCTCCTGTTTTCGTCGTTGGAACACATAATTTTAATTTAGCCAATAGATTGTGGTCTTCTATAATGAGCTATGTTTGATAGTAGTAATTATGATTATCGTTTTTTTAAACATAAGCATAATACATATAAATATTTATTTGGTGGTCGCACCAGGAATCGAACCTGGATCTAAAGTTTAGGAAACTTCTATTCTATCCATTGAACTATGTGACCGATAGTATATTGGGAACGCGAAGGTAAAGAAAATAGAACAAAAATATTCAAGCAATAAATTACCAATTATTTTTAATGCGTTTATCCATACTTTCTGCAATTTTGTGAGTGCAATACGTATTAAAGTCATTATGGTTTATTGTTGTATCTTTTGTAGCCCATTGAAAAAAACTGTTATCGGTACAATCAATTGATAAGGTATCGTAACGAAAAATTATTTCTTCAATTTCTGTCCACAGAATTAATCTTTTGCGAGAGGTAGCAGGTAAATGTATGCCATCGTCTGCAAAACAAACGGTTAAACCGGCACTTGCAGTACGCTCATAAAAGATTGCAAATAAGAGTACTGCACTCAATACACCAAATATTAAAGTGGGGAATTTCCATTCTAACAATAAGGAGTAAACAGCAAAAGAAACTGTAATTAAAAATTCTATAATTCTAATAATTGTATTGTTTAGTGGTATTAATACCCATTTGTTTTTTATAATAGCTGTGCCTAATAATAGCAAGCCTGCTGCAAGCATTAAAGCACCCCACTGGGGTATTGTATAATTATAAACAACTATTATAGTGCCGGCAACAATATATGCCAAGGCACATACTAAATGGAGCGAAGTTATTTGGTGTGGTTTTATTTTTTCTTCAATAATAGGTATGTCAAATGCCATGGTGCAAAGGTATTGTTTTATATCTTAGGTATATAAGTATTGCCTTTCAATATGCTTTAAATTTACATTTATTTAATGCTCAAAGATAAAGGCAACAAGTGTATATATGTTTTTTTCTTTGCTGTAAGTTACTTCAATTGCCACATGTGCAGGTCGGTCTTTAGACGGTGTGCCATCGGGCAAATTAGGCAGATAAACAATTTTCTTGTAAGCTTCGCAACCTTTATAAAAATTATCATATTGCAAAACACTGTATCCCATAGGTATTATACAATTATCAAATAAGGTTTTGCAGGTATCGTAGTATGCTTTTATTTCTTTAATATTTTGAGATTGATAGATGGCACCTTCATAAAAATTTCCATTAGAGTAAACAAACCTGGAACTGATAACCCCCGGAACCGGTATCATACAATTGTATATAACTGCCTTCATATTATCACCTATATTTTTTCCTCTTATATTATGGAAATGATTAGGTGCATCTTTCATAATTGTTTTTATAGCTTCGCAAAAATCATTTGTATTCTCTTGTGCATTTATATGAATAGATATAAATAAAAACAAAATAAATGCATATATCATTTTAATCATTCTGTAAAATTAGGTATCGCAATTTATATAAAAATATAAAAGCGTAAATAATTGTAGAATTAATTTGTATTTTTTTTAATTTTTTCTCGTTTACTTTTGTTTGGTAATTATGTTGTCTGCAATACATTTATTTAAAAAATATGGCACTTTAACTGTTGTTAACGATGTATCGTTAACAGTGGCTACCGGCGAAATAGTGTCTATTGTGGGTCCATCGGGTGCCGGTAAGAGTACATTATTGCATATTATGGGTGGCTTAGACAAACCTAATCAAGGTAAAGTACTCATTAATAATATTGATTTTTTATTATTGCCATCTAAAAAAGAAGCAAAGTTCAGGAATAGCAATATCGGTTTTGTATTTCAGTTTCATCATTTATTACCCGAGTTTAGTGCCATAGAAAACGTATGTATTCCATTATGGATTAAAGGACTAAGCAAAAAAGAGGCTTCAGTGCAAGCTGCTGATATGCTTAGTATAGTAGGGTTGGGTTCTAAATTAGAAAACAAACCATCTGAACTGTCCGGGGGCGAGCAGCAAAGGGTTGCAATAGCGCGTGCATTAGTTACAAAGCCGGCAGTAGTAATGACCGATGAACCAAGTGGAAACTTGGATAGTGCAAATGCTAATTCTATTCATCATCTGTTTCTGGAATTAAGAAATAAATTTAATCAAACTTTTATTATCGTAACGCATAACGACCACCTTGCACAAATGACTGACAGAACTTTTACAATGCAAGACGGTAAAGTTGTGGATGAAAAGAAAAATTGATTATTTTTACTTTATTTAAATCTATAATAATGTCCGTAACTGATAAATTTGAAAAACTTCAGGCTTTTTACAAACAGTTAATGCCTACAATAACCCCTGAAAGTTGGCTTATTACCCAAAGTTACCTAAATGTACGCGTAATTAAAAAACGTAATTTTCTTATTAGGGAAGGTACTGTTTGTAATCATGTATCGTTTATTAATAGCGGTTTGTTACGCATGTATTATTTAAAAAATGACAAAGAAAAAATATTGGGTTTCTGTACAGATAATTGTTATATATCTGAATATAAAAGTTTTCTTACCCGCAAACCGGCACAATTATTTATACAGGCAATAGAGGATACCGAGGTGATAGAAACCAATTACGATGATTTACAAAAATTATATAAAGAAGTACCGGAAGCTAATTTTTTGGGCAGAATGATTTCGGAACAGTTATTTATAGAAATGAGCGACCAATCTATTTCTGAAATAAATGAAACAATAGAACAACGTTATAATAAGCTTATTGAAGAGCAGCCATGGTTATTGCAACGTGTGCCGCAATATATGATAGCCTCCTATTTAGGTATTACTCCGGAAGCCCTAAGCCGGGTGAAAAATAGAATTAGTCGCAAATCAAAAAAATTAGTACCGGTTTGTTGATTTCAATCAAGATTTAATTATGAATCTAAAATCTTGATTCAGGTTAATAACAAGTTTGTATTTTGTGTAGATTTTTGTGAACTAAATTCATAAATAGATGACACACATTAAATTACTTTTTATTGCCTTGTTCTTTTCTTTTGCAGCTTTTTCACAAACGCAAACTATTACGGGTAATATTTACGACGAAGCATCAAAAGCACCATTAACCGGTGTAGTTATAGCTGTTTTATACACAGATAAGGGTGCAGTAACAGATTCGAACGGACATTTTAAAATTGAAAAAGTGGAAATAGGTCGCCGCACTTTTAAAATATCCTATATGTCTTACGAAGATAAAATACTTAATGATATTGAAGTTACGGCAGGTAAAGAGGTAAACCTAAATATTTATTTGCAAGAAGCCATACACTCGCTTAAAGAAGTTACCGTAGTATATAACAAAAGTAAAGATAAAAATAATACCATTAACGATATGGCAATGGTGAGTGCGAGGTCGTTTAATATTGATGAAACCAATAAATATGCCGGCTCGTTAAACGACCCTTCTCGCATGGCAGCAAATTTTGCCGGTATAGTTGCGGGTAACGACAGCCGAAATGATATTGTGGTTCGTGGCAACTCCCCAACCGGTATGCTGTGGGACATTGAGGGTTTAAGCACACCCAACCCTAATCACTTTGGTTCTCTTAATAGTACGGGTGGGCCGGTAAGCATGCTTAACAATAACAATATCGATAAGTCTGATTTTATTACTGGTGCATTTCCGGCACAATATGGTAATGCATTGGCAGGTGTTTTTGATATTAGATTAAGAGACGGTAATAAAGACAAACCTGAATATGTAGCACAAATAGGTTTTAATGGTTTTGAGGGCGGTGCAGAAGGTCCAATAGGTAAGGCAGGGCAAACATCTTATTTAATAAATTACAGGTACAGTACACTTGGTGTTTTCGAAGCTTTAGGGCTTAATTTAGGTACAGGTAAGTCTGTCCCCTTATATCAAGATGCTAATTACAAGTTGGTTTCTAAATTGAATAAAAAAACTAAAATAACATTATTCGGTATTGTAGGCGAAAGCAGTGTAGATTTTTTAGGTAAAGATGTAGATACCACAAAACCCAATTTATATAGTAACAGTGACCCCTACCAAAACCAACATACCTTGTATTCAACAACGATTAACGGTATAACATTAGAACATCAAATTTCCGATAAGTCATCAACAAAATTAGTATTAGGTTATTGTACCACGTATGAGCGATATTCATCTGATTCAATAAGTAAAGTAAATGGAGCAACATACCAAAATCAAACTGCTTTATTTAAAACAGGTCAGGCATCCGCACTCTGGTCTTATTTGCATAAGTTTAATGCCAAAAGCAATATTCAAGCAGGGGTATCCTACACAAATACCGGTTTCGATTTATTAAATAAAACTATGAGTCCGGGAATGCCCGATAATGTATATGTAAAGCAAACAGGCAATATGGGTTTAGAACAAGCTTATACACAATGGAAACACCGTTTCAATAAAGATTTTTCTTTTGTAGCCGGTATTCATGCACAATATCTTGATTTAAACGGAAGCTATGCAATAGAACCACGTGCTAGCATTCGTTACAACATAAATAGCCGGAACGCAATTAGTTTAGGTACAGGCATACATAACCAAGCACAAAGTATTTATTCTTACTTTGTTGAAACCCCTGCTTTAAATGGTGCTATTTATACCAATAAAAATTTAGATTTTACCAGAAGCCAACATATTGTTGCATCTTACGACCTTAATGTAACGCAAAACATGAGGATTAAAGTTGAAACCTATTATCAAAATCTAAGTAATGTTCCGGTGAATATCTATTCTTCCTCTTATTCTGCGTTAAATTATGGGGCAACCTTTGCACCACCCAATCAAGACAGCTTAACAAATAAAGGTACGGGCTATAATTATGGTGCAGAACTAACAATAGAGCATTTTTTGAGTAAAGGATTTTATTTTCTAATTACAAGTTCCTTAATAGATTCTCGTTATAAGGGTAGTGATGGTATAGAACGGAACACTGCATTTAATACAGGTTATGTATTTAATGTATTGGGTGGTAAAGAATTTAAAGTAGGAAAAAATGGCAATAAATTAGCTATTAACTTAAAAACATCTGTTATTGGCGGTAGGTATCTTACACCTATAAACCTAATAGCTTCGCAGAATGCAGGTACAGAAATAGAATACAATAATCTTGCTTATTCTGTAAAACAAGCCGACTATTTTAGAGTTGATTTAAAACTTTCTTACAAAAGGGAATTTAAGAAAAGCACAATGGAGTTTTCTTTAGATTTAGAAAACGTTACAGCTCATAATAATATTTTTAATCAAAGCTACGATGCTAATACTAAAAGAATCATTACAAATTACCAACAAGGTTTTTTCCCTGTACCTTTATTTAGATATACTTTTTAAAAAAAGAAGGAATGATAGTTATGTGTAGTGCGGAGTTTATTGTCATGGTGAGTAACCATTTATTACATGTAATAAATGGTTACTCACCATGACAATCATATATTTTATTGAATATAAAAGCAATACACATAAAAATATTTAATGTTATGATGAGTTGCTATTTATTTTATACAAATATTTTGAAAATAAAATAAAATAGTTTCAGTTACCCTATATAACCCATTACTATATTTATCAATTCGTTTGTGGCTGTTTCTAAATTTTCATTAATTACGATGTGGTCGAAATGAGTAGCGTAAGTAAGTTCTTCTTTTGCTTTTGTAACACGTTCTTCAATGCTATTAAGTGTTTCTGTACCTCTGGCTGCAAGTCTTTTTCTTAATTCATCAATAGAAGGCGCCTCTATAAATATAGAGATACAATTATTTGGATACTGTTCATGAATAGCTAAGGCTCCCTTTACATCAATATCAACCAAAGGCGTTTTGTTTTCGTCCCAGATACGTTGTAATTCCGATTTTAAGGTGCCATAATATTTTCCGGTATAAACCATTTCCCATTCAATAAAGGCATCTTGTTTTATTAATTCTTGAAATGCTTCCGGTGAATAGAAATAGTAATCTTTACCGTTTATTTCACCTATACGAGGCGTTCGTGTACAAGCAGAGACCGAAAAGCTTAGTTGAGGGCATGCAGCCAATAGCCTTTTCACCAAAGTTGTTTTACCTGAACCCGATGGTGCTGTAATTGCAATAATTTTATCGTTCAATAATCTTTTTATATTAATTATGTGCGAATAACGTAAAAAAAACTGATTTTTAAAAGCTACATACTATTAAATGGCAATTTTATTTTAAATATATTAAAACTTATGCTTTAGCCAGCCTGTTATACTCATTCTAATCCGCTTTGTTATCGCAACTTCATGTTCTATATTTTCACTCTTAAAAAACACTGCTTTTCTATTCTCGGGTAATATAGTTAGTATTTTATCCTCTTGATATACAATTAGTTGTCCACCGTCATTTGGTATCCAATTTGTATTAAGGTAATTTATTAATGTAAATTTCCTATTTGTATCATTTTTAAATTGGTCTTTATGACGGGTATAAAAAGAACCTTCCTCATATAATGCATAGTGAAATTCGCAGGTATTAAGTCCGGTATAACAGGTGCGATTTAAATGACGCATAAATTCATGTACAATATCCATAAATTCCATTTCGGCACTGTTGTTGCCTTTATCATCCATCCAGCAAGTACTGTCTCTTCGTTTATTTTGCAGGGTATCTTTGGTACTATTATTACCAATACCTGCTTGCTGCATCAAATTGTTTTTATTTAATAATTGCAAATTAAGTAGTAATGCAGCAGCAAGATTTTTACTTATAAATTCTTCTGATATGCCAATGTTTCCTGTTATATAACCTTCAATTAACTCCTCAAATTTAGCTTCCATTTACTTAGTTAGGCACTAAAGGTATTCTTTATAGTGTTATAAAAAAGTAACTTGCTCCTAATATTAAATGAAATAATTGTACGCTCTAAGGGAATTAAAGCTTAGGTACGTATATTAAATACTTTTCTGCAAAAGCCGGTTCGGGAAAAATGCTATTCACTTCCCATGCTTGTACTATTTTCTTAAGTCCGGACTCCATTATTTCTTTATTTAAGTCGCCTCCTTTTAGGCAAATTAAACCATTAGGTAGTTCTGCACTTTTTTGCCCACGTTTTATGAGCGGATTTCCCCATCGCCATAAATCTGCCAAGGGAGCAACAGCCCTTGACACAGCAAAATCGAAAGTTCTACCCTTAATATCTTCTGCTCTTGTGTGTATTGCGGTAACATTTTTTAAACCAATGGCATTCGCTATTTCTTGTACAATCTTAATTTTTTTACCAATACTGTCAACAAGTAAAAATTGTACATCCGGAAAAAATATTGCTAGCGGAATACCCGGAAACCCACCCCCTGTACCTATATCAAGAATTTCAGCACCTTTGTCGAACGGGCATATTACAGCAATAGACAAGGAGTGGAGTACATGTTTCTCATAAAGCGAATCGATGTCTTTTCTGGAAATGACATTGATTTTTTCATTCCATTCTTTGTATAATGTTTCTAATTGTGCAAACTGATTTATTTGTATATCAGTAAAGTCAGAAAAGTATTTGGTTATTATTTCCAATGTTGTTTGTTTTTCAGGAAAATAAAAGGTGAAAATACAAAGTTATAAACCATCCAGCCCAAATCAAAAATAGGCAAAAAATAAAGGAGTTTACCTTCATTTGTTTTTTTTGTTGTAGCAGAAAAAACAATAAACAAAAAGAACATGCGAATAGAAAAAACAGCTAATGCAATTTCATAATTACCATAAAAGAGGATTGCAAAAAAGCTAACCCACATTATGGCATGAGATAATGCATACATGCCTAATAGTAATTTTGTATCTAAATTATAATATTTGCCGGTAGATAAATGCCTTTGTTTTTGATGCACCCATGCATTAAAATCAGCTTTGGCTTCAGAGTAAGTAAAGGCTTCATTACTTAATACCAAAGCCATATTATGTTCATTAGCAACCAAATTTACTAATAAATCATCATCGCCTGATGGCAGTTCATTCCAAATTTTTGAATTTTGTGCTTTTAAAAAAGCACTTTTAGTACAAGCAAGATTTCTACCTACAGCCATATACGGTTTACCGGCAAGTAAGTAAGTACTATATTGAAGTAAAGTATGTACTGTTTCCCACCTAATAAATGCATTAAGCCAGCCGTTATGTTTGTAATAGCCTGAATAGCCTGCTACAAGCTCTTTACCTTGTAGCAAGGCTGATGTCATAGTCGAAAGCCATTCTAAACTATTCGGCATACAATCGGCATCGGTAAATAATAAAAAATCATTTTTACTTGCTTCAACACCTTTACTTAGTGCAAATTTTTTTCCTTTAAAGTTACGATTTGCATCCGGTGGAATACGAATCAATCTTAGATTTGAAAATTGTAGTTGTAATGCTGTAATTATTTCTTGTGTATTATCTGATGATGCATCATCAACAACAATCACTTCAAATAAACATTCTCCATTTTTGTTATGGTATTTTTGAGATAATACTTGAGGCAGATTGTTTTTTAAATTTTGAGCTTCATTTTTTGCACAGATTAGTATGCTTATGGGTTGCTCCTTAAAAATTATTTTATTAGACTTAGTATCTATAAAAAATAGTATTCTACTGAAAAAATAGAATTGATAGCAACATTGAAGTAGAGTACTGATTAAAAAAAGCCAAAAGATGAATGCTGTAATCATCAAAGAAATAGTATTGCTTATTTTATCATGCTAATAAATTTTAGTTGCATTATATTGTTTATAATGCAACTAAAATAAATACTCTAATTGGAACATATTTGCAAAAAAAAATAAATTTATTTGTAATTATTCACCCTTATACACCTTCAACGCTTCTTCCAAACAATCCATAGCATTATTTATGTCTTCTTTATTTAATACATAAGCAAGTCGTACCTCATTTTTTCCTTTACCGTGTGTTGAATAAAAACCTGCAGCCGGAGCCATCATTACTGTAGAGCCTTTAAAAGAAAAATGCTCTAATAACCATTGGCAAAATTTTTCGGTATCTGCTACCGGTAGTTGCGCCATTGCATAAAATGCGCCTCCCGGTAATGGGCAAGTTACACCTTTCATATTCTGTAATCTATGCACTAATAAATCTCTGCGAGAGTTATATTCTGCATGCACTTCATTAAAATAATCAGCAGGTAAATCTACTGCCGCCTCGCCAAGAATTTGTGCAAATGAAGGTGGGCTAAGCCTTGCTTGTGCAAACTTCATGGCGGTACTTAATACTTGTTGGTTACGGGTTACAAATGCCCCTATTCTACCACCGCAAGCACTGTATCTTTTAGAAATTGTATCTAATAAGATTGCATTATTTTCTAATCCTTCTAAGCTTAATGCTGAAATATGTTTGCGACCATCATAACAAAATTCTCTATAAGCTTCATCGCTAAATAGGAACAAATCGTGTTTAAGACAAATGTCTTTTAACACATTTAGTTCTTCCATACTATATAAGTAGCCGGTAGGGTTATTAGGGTTACAAATCATTATAGCTTTGGTGCGTGGCGTAACCGCTTTGTCGAAATCTTCTATTGGTGGTAGGGCAAAACCGGTTTCTATAGCCGAAGGGATAGGAACTATTTTTACACCTGCACTGGTCGCAAAACTATTATAGTTAGCATAAAAAGGTTCCGGAATAATTATTTCATCTCCTGCATCTAAGCAACTCATGATTGCAAAAGATATAGCTTCCGAACCACCTGTGGTTACAATTATTTCATTGAAATTTAAATGAATATTATTCCTTTCGTAATATTCTACCAGTTTTTTTCGGTAACTTTCTACACCGGCACTATTACTATATTCCAAAACTTTAATATCTGTATGTCTTACGGCATCTAGAATTTGTTTGGGTGTTTCAATATCCGGTTGTCCTATATTTAAATGGAAAACGTGCGTACCTCTTTTTTTTGCTGCATCGGCAAACGGTACTAATTTACGAATGGGCGATGGTGGCATTATAGCCCCGCGTTGTGATACTATTGGCATGAAACAAAGGTAATAGAATTGTAGAAACAATATCCTGTTTTTAAAAGAATACAAATAAATTGACATTGACAAATTATTTTTTTGTTTTAAGTATAATTGTTTTTTATAGTCTTATAGCTACACCTTATACATCTATACATTACCTTTACCCTTAATTATTTTTAGTATTGCATGTACACCATAAAATTTAAGTTTCAGGAAAAAGGATTAGAGCCGCTAACAATAGAAAATGTTGCAGCAGATCAAAGTATTTTGGAAGTTGCATTAGATAATAATATTCATTTGCACCATAATTGCGGTATGGTTTGTGCTTGCAGTACTTGCCATATATATGTAGAAAACGGACAAGAATTTTTAGCAGAACTGAACGATAGAGAAGAGGACTTTATAGACCGTGCCCGTAATCCAAGAATAAATTCAAGGTTAGGTTGCCAATGTGTTTTAAACAATGGTTCCGGCATTGTAGAAGTTACAATACCCGACCAAACCCTTATACACGGAGAATAATAGCTCCTATCTAACATTAAGTACAATACGTCTAAAAACAAATTCATTAGTATTTTTGTAAAAAAGAATATATGCCACAATACGAACCACCAATAAGCTGGAATGACCATGAAGATATTGCAATGAAATTATACGAACGTTTCGGTAATGATTTTAGTGAAAGTAAAATATACCGTTTACGTTTTACCGATTTAATAGAATGGGTACTGGAAATACCAAAATTCGAGGGTAAAAGAGAACAATGCACAGAGGGGCATTTAGAAATGATACAGTCTAAATGGGTATATGAATGGAGAGATAATCAAGACTAATTTTGGCTTATTACTCATGCTAATAACAGATATACTTTTTTGTATAAAAAAAATGTTTCTCACTAAAAAAAATTTCAATAAAATACTTTATTAAATGATTTGTATGTATATTTAGCATTCAATATTGCAATATATATGTCGTTTAACAGAAGAAATTTTATTAGGTCTGCATCCATATTAGCTACTTTATCTATTGCTGAAATGGAAACATTAAATGCTAAAGAACAGATAAAAACTAGTGGTAAAGTAATTGCACAGGATGATGAGGCATACTGGCAAAATGTACGTCTACTTTTTCCATTAACCAAAGATTGGACTTATTTAAATAACGGCACATTCGGGCCATCCCCATATCCGGTAATTGAAGCCACCAGAGCCGGTATGATGGATGCAGATCAAGCCGGTAATTATGGCAGTTATGATGCTACACCCGGCAAAATAGCCCAATTTGTAGGGGCAAACGCAGATGAAATAGCATTGACGCATAATGTTACCGATGGTATTAATATTGCTTGTTGGGGTGTGCCTCTTAAAAAAGGTGATGAGGTTATACTTACTACTCATGAGCATGTAGGGAATGCATACCCTTGGATGAACAGACAAAAACTGCATGGTATTGTTATTAAAAAATATACTCCTGCTGCTACCGCCGCTGAAACACTTAATAGGATAGCAGAATTAATAAATAAAAAAACAAGAGTAATAGCAACTCCACATATTCCTTGTACTGCGGGGCAAATATTGCCGGTGAAGGAAATTTGCCAACTTGCAAAAGACAAAGGTTTATTTTCGTTAATAGACGGTGCGCACGGGCCGGGTATGCTACCACTAAACTTACACGATATAGGCTGTGATACCTACGCAACTTGTAGCCATAAATGGATGTTGGGCCCCAAAGGAACCGGTTTTTTATATGTTAGAAAAGAGTTTCAAGATACATTGCAAACATTTGGAATGGGTGGTGGTAGCGAAAGTGGTAAATGGGATTTGATGACAGACCCGGTAACACCCGGTAACTATGCACAAAGTGCCCATAGGTATTTTGGTGGTACACAAGCAAATGGACTTTATACCGGGGTTAATGCGGCTATAGATTTTATAGAAACAATTGGCATTGCAAATATACATAATAGAATAAAATACTTAGGGAAATATACCCAAGATAAATTATTGGAATTTGGAGATAAAGTAGAACTGATAACACCAACAGAAGAAAGAAGCCGCTGCGCAGTAAATGGGTTTAGAATAAAGAATATAGAATTTACGAAGTTTTATGATATTTGTGTTGAAAATAAAATAAGAATCCGTAGCGTACAAGAAAACGGTTTAAACTCATTACGGGTTTCTACACATATTTATAATAATAAAGAAGAAATAGACAAATTAATTGATTTGATAAAAAAAGTATAACATAGTTTACTGCTTTATCTTCGGTTAATATTTGCATAATAGTGTAATTTGCAGCCGATTTAAAACATTTATTGATAAAATATGAAAAAAATAATTCTACCTTCTATTGTTATATTAGGAATTTTTATTTTAACATCTTGCGGTTCTGACTCTACAAAGAATAATACTTCTACTACAACAACAACTGTTGCAGCTAATGTTTCGGGCGAGGATGTTTATAAAAGAACTTGTGTAGCTTGCCACCAGCCTAATGGTGCCGGAATTCCAAACACGTTCCCGCCTGTGGCTCAGTCTGATTTTATTGCAGACAGAGAAAAAACAATTACTCAGGTAATAAAAGGTAAGTCGGGCGAATTAGTTGTAAATGGTGTTAAGTATAATAATGTAATGCCACCGCAAAACTTAACCGATGCGGAAGTAGCGGCAGTGCTAACGTATGTTTACAGCAACTTTGGCAATAGTGGCGCACCTGTTACTATTGATGAAGTAAAAGCGGTTAGAGCAAAACAATAATAGAAGAACTTGATTGGGTAGTAATCGCATTTTGGTATCATTCTTCATAATATAACATTGTTAATGTTTGTAATTTAAAACGTATTCTAACCATACCATGAAAATAGACATACATACGCATATAATGCCGGAACAGATACCAAATTGGTTTCAAAAATATGGCTATGGTGAATTTATTAGATTAGAACACCACAAACCTTGTTGTGCTAAAATGATAAAAGGCGATAAGGTTTTTAGAGAAATAGAACATAATTGCTGGAATCCGAATGTGAGAATGCAGGAAATGGATGATACACAGGTAAGTATGCAGGTGCTGTCAACCATACCGGTGCTATTTAATTATTTTGCCAAACCGGAACACGCTTTAGAAACTTCTCGCTTTTTTAACGACCATATAGCACAATGTGTAGCAGACAATCCTAAGAGGTTTATAGGTTTAGGTACCGTACCTATGCAAGATGTGGATACGGCGATAAAAGAAATGGAGCGTTGTACTAAAGAGCTAAAAATGCCCGGTATTGAAATTGGTTCTAACATAAATACAAAAAACCTAAGCGATGAATCATTTAATCCTTTTTGGGAAGCTGCCGAACAATTAGGATGTGCAATTTTTGTACATCCTTGGGATATGATGGGCGAAAAGGAAATGCAGAAATATTGGTTGCCATGGTTAGTAGGTATGCCTGCCGAAACAAGCCGTGCTATTTGCTCTATGATTTTTGGCGGCGTATTCGAGAAATTTCCAAACCTAAGGGTTGCCTTTGCACATGGCGGTGGCAGCTTTCCTTTAACCATTGGTAGAATAGAACATGGCTTTAATGTAAGACCGGACCTTTGTGCGGTAGATAATATTATTAATCCCAGACACTACATAGGAAATTTTTGGATAGATGCACTCGTGCATGACCCCAAAGCATTAGACTTTATTATAGAAATAATGGGTAAGGATAAAATATGTATGGGTAGCGATTATCCGTTTCCATTAGGAGAGCACCACCCCGGACTACTTATAGAAAGAATGCCCTATACTAAAGAATTAAAAGAGCAGCTTTTATATAAAAATGCAATGCAATGGTTGGATATAAAACCCTAATTATAAACTATTGATAACACCCAATGGTATTATTAATAGTTGTATTATTATCTAAATCTTTATACCCACCCGGAAAATAAAATCTGTTACCTGCCCCAATAGCAGGCGACCCGCTTTTTAAATGAAAATCACCATTTGTAGGGTCTTTAAATAGTGGGTCTTGATTATATATACAGGTATCTGCTTGCACAAACGGCTTAAAGAACGGCCCTTTTTTTATTAAACAATGATTTAATTCTACAGTTGCTTGTCCTGTATAAGATGCTGTATCGCAAACAATTTCGCTATCAAGCGAGCCGTAAACGATACAATTTCGCATAACTGCATTTAAATTACCATAGTAGTGATGCTGATTATCCGGAAAAAAATAATTGAGTAATGCTACTGTAGGGTCTTGTGAATGGCTTACTGCATTTGAACCATAATTAGCAAATGTACAATTGGTTAAAGTACTTGTTCCGCCTTGTAAAGATAGATATGCAAACGAACCTGTTGTTTTTACCAAGCATGTATTTGCAGTAACAGTGCCTTGCCAGTTAAAAATACCATATCCTATTGAGTTTTCTACAATAGAGTGATTGATAGTTAAGTTAGCACCGGAATCCACTTCAATAGCAGCCGGTTGGGTATAAAAATTTTGATAGGAATGGGTTGACCCTCCGCAATTCTTAATAACTGCATTATTGATATTGCCTTGCCCACCCGGATTGCCACCAACAAAATAGATACCACCCCATTCGCCCGGATACCCAATATACCCAAAATAGGCTCTATCTAATCGGTCTCCCTGAAAAACAACACTATCCCTACCTTCTGCATCTACGTTTAATGTGCCAAAAACAAAAAGTCGGGCATCTTGATGAAGGTATATTTTACAATCTGCCGGAATAGTTAGTGTTGCTGTAGGCCCTACAACAGCATAATGAATAATTACATACGGTTTATCGGTAAGCCAGGTAGTATTTACACCAATACTGTCGCTAACAATATAGTGTGCATTTTGTCCATAAGCAGTAAAAGGTATTGTAAAATCTTTGCCATTAAGGGTGGCAATAATATTATCAGTAATTACGAACGGATTATTAGCGTTGGTAGGGTCTATATTAACGGTTGCAAAAACATAAATACTATCGTGAGCGGCAATTTTTATATCTGTAATACTATTGCCTTGAAAACCATCTACATTTAAATGAAAAAAAGAATTCGTATTTTGCATTCTCACAGAACTCAATTTTACTTCCTCATTCTGCGGATTGACTATTAAGAAACCATTGGTAAAACTGCCCTGTGAGGTAAAAACAGTGTCAAATTTTAGTGTGTCAACAGAAAATTTTAATATGCCTCCAGACGTTAAAATACTTTGCTTTTTACAAGATACAAAAAAACAAATTAAGAGTGTTGAAAGGACAATGGTAATAAATGATACTTTTAATTTCATTTTAAAAAATAAGGGTAAAGCTAACTAATAAAAGTAAAACGCAACAGAATAAAAATAATTGCAGTATTTTATACACATTTATTAGTAATGTAGTCTTAATTTTACAGGAATAAATAAACTTTACCTATATTGTATAATGAATTATATCACTTTGCTTTCTGATTTTGGCTTAAAAGAAGCCGGCATTGCAAAAGCAAAGGGCATACTAATGCAACAAATACAAAATGTAAACATAATTGATATTTCGCACGATATAACACCGTTTAATTATAAACAAGCAGCTTATATTTTAGAAAACACCTACACCAATTTCCCAATTAATACAATTCATATCGTTCTTATAGATTGGTTTTATGCTGCTAACCCCAGAATAGTAGCTGCAGAATGTAATGGACATTATTTTATTTCGCCCGATAACGGTATTCTTTTTCATGCTTTAAAAAAGAAAGTAGAACACACATATCTATTAAAAGAAATAAATAAACAGGATACCTTTACTCACTTATTAGAATATGTTGCAAAAATGGCTGCTAAAATAGTAAGTAAAGAGTTATATACTTTAAATTCACCTTCAATTAGTTTAACTGATATAAGTAATATGAATAATGTTATTGATAAAAAAGAGGAAAGTACCGATTTATATAATGTAATTCATATAGACCAATATGAAAATGTAGTTATTAATTTTACAAAAAAGGAATTGGATGCTATAGCAAATAAAAAGGCTTTCAGGCTGGAATTTAAACAAACAGAAGAGATAAATGAAATAAGCAATAATTATAATGATGTAAAAACCGGTACCAAGCTATGCAGATTTAATAGTAATGGATATTTAGAAATATGCGTAAATCACGGCAAAGCCGCAAGTCTTTTTGGGCTTAAAATAGGTGGAAAACAAAATAAAATTAAAATTAGTTTTGATTGAGGTATACAGAAGTAGCACTCAAATAATAAGAATGCTACTTTTTCTAATCTGTTGGGCAGTACGGTTTCTTGAAAATGATGATAGACTAATTGTATTTTCTAGCCTTAACATTAATAACCTTGTAAGAATTTACACTTGATGGACCCGGCAAACCACCATTTACACCATTTGCTTCAATTACAGTGCCATAACTGTATTTTTTTCCGTCTTTTTCAACAGAATAATCTATACCGATTTTGTATGCGTAGGAGCTTTTGAATTCTAAAAGAGTTGCCGTTTGTTTATCATAATCCCATTTCCCAAATCTATATTCTATTTTTGGGTCATTTGTCTTGCTCCAACCAAACCAAACTTCTTTTTGAGCTAATGCAGGTAATGATATTAGTAATGCAGCAAAAAATGCAAAAATAATTTTTTTAATACGCATATTTATTTTTTTTAAATGAGATTTTGTTATGAAATAATTGAATAATTTTTTGATTATAGTAATGCAAACATAAAAAATAAATTGAATTTTTTTATCAAAAAAAAGAAAATATTATTTATTTTATATTTTATTATGTATATTTTTTTAATTATGAATGTAT